>JAGXAV010000274.1 GCA_018971455.1 Rhodospirillales bacterium | reverse complement strand
CGACCACGCCGATGAATCCGGCATGAAATATCCGAACGAGCCGGTCATCTTCCTTAAGTCGCCCACCTCGATCAACGGCCCCAACGACGACGTGATGCTGCCGAAGGGCGCGCAGAAGGGCGACTGGGAGGTCGAGCTCGGCATCGTCATCGGCACCACCGCGCGCTACGTCAGCGAAGCGGACGCGATGAAGCACGTCGCCGGCTATTGCGTCATCAACGACATTTCCGAGCGCGAATTCCAGACCGAGCGCGGCGGCACCTGGGACAAGGGCAAGGGGGCCGACACGTTCGGGCCGACCGGGCCGTGGATGGTGACCAAGGACGAGATCGCGGACCCGCAGAAGCTGCGCATGTGGCTCGACGTGGACGGCAAGCGGATGCAGAACGGCAGCACGGCGACGATGATCTTCGGCGTCCAGCAGGTCGTCTCCTACGTCAGCCACTTCATTACGCTGCATGCCGGCGACGTCATCGCCACCGGCACGCCGCCGGGCGTCGGGCTCGGCATGAAGCCGAAGCCGGTCTTCCTCAAGCTCGGTCAGACGATGCATCTCGGCATCGAGGGGCTGGGCGAGCAGACCCAGAAGGTCGTGGCGGCCTGAACGCAGGCGGGGAGGCGCGCGGAGAACAGGGATGATGGCCGCCATCGCCCGCATCCGGCGCAACACCATCGGCGACGTCGTGCACCGTGCGGCGAGCCAGCACCGCGACAAGGTGGCGCTGAGCTTCGCCGACCGGGACTGGAGCTTTCGTGACATCGATGCAGCCGTGGGCCGCCTCGCCCACGCGCTGCACCGGCTGGGCCTGCGGCGCGGCGAGCGCGTCGCAGCCTACGGCCGCAACTCCGACACCTACCTCCTGCTCTTTCTCGCATGCGCACGGGCGGGGATGATCCATGTGCCGGTGAACTACGCGCTCACCGGCGCCGAGCTGGGCTATGTGCTGCACCAATCCGGCGCGGCCCTCTTCATCCATGACACCGCGCTTGCGGACCAGATCGGCCCGGCGCGCGAGGCGCCGCTGCTGCGCCATATCGGCTGCTTCGCCGGCGGCGGCGGTTTCGACGTGCTGGCCATCGCGCGCGATCCCGCCATTCCCGGCGAGTTCGACACCGACAATGCCGACACCGACATCGCCCAGATCGTCTATACCTCCGGCACCACGGCCGCCCCCAAGGGAGCCGCGATGACCCACCAGGCGATGATCGCGCAGTATCATTCCTGCATCCACGGCCTGGGCTATGGCCCCGAGGACCGGCACATCGCCGCCCTGCCGCTCTACCACACCGCGCAGATGCACGCCTTCCTGATGCCGGCCTTCATGACCGGCGCCTGGCAGAAGCTGCTGATGGCGCCGCAGCCGGAGCTGGTGCTGGCGGCGATCGAGGAGCACCGCGCCAGCAGCTTCTTCGCCCCTCCCACCGTGTGGATCGGCCTGCTGCGCCACGCCGATTTCGATCGGCGCGACCTCTCCTCGCTGCGCCGCATCTACTATGGCGCCTCCATCATGCCGGTGCCGGTGCTGCAGGAACTGCGCACGCGCCTGCCGGGCGCCGCACCCTATAATTGCTACGGCCAGACCGAGATCGCGCCGGTCGCCACCATCCTCGCCCCGGCCGACCACGATGCGCGGCCCGGCTCGGTGGGCAAGCCCGTGCTCAACGTCGAAACCCGCGTCGTCGATCTCGCCATGAACGACGTGCCGCCCGGCGCGCATGGCGAGATCGTCCACCGCTCGCCGCACCTGCTGGTCGGCTACTGGGAGAAGCCGGACGCGACCGAGGAGGTCTTCGCCGGCGGCTGGTTCCATTCCGGCGATGTCGGCACCTTCGACGCCGACGGCTTCCTCTACATCGTCGATCGCATCAAGGACGTCATCAACACCGGCGGCGTGCTGGTCGCCTCGCGCGATGTGGAGGAGGCGCTGTTCACCCACCCCGCGGTCAGCGAGGTCGCGGTGATCGCGCTGCCCGACCCGAAATGGATCGAGGCCATCACCGCCGTGGTGGTGCTGCGCCCGGGGGCCGTGGCGGACGAGGCGGCGCTGATCGCCCATGCGGCGGCCCATCTGGCGCCGTTCAAGCGGCCCAAACGCATCATCTTCGCCGAGGATCTGCCGCGCAACACCGCGGGCAAGCTGCTCAAGCGCGAGCTGCGGCGCATCCATGCCGGCGCCGCCGCACCCTGGGGCGGCGCCCCGGCGTGACGCCGCGCCGCACCCTGGCCTGGCTGATCGCCGCATCCACGGCGGTGCGGCTGGCGATGGCCTGGGCGATCGGCCTGGGCATCGACGAGAGCTACATGGTCGCAGCGGGGCGGCATTTCCACGCCGGCTATTTCGACCATCCGCCGCTCTCCTGGTGGCTCGCTGCCGGTGCCGCGCATGTCTTCGGCAGCGACGGCGCGATCATCGTGCGGCTGCCCTTCATCCTGGTCTTCGCGCTCTCCACCTGGCTGATGTTCCGCCTGACCGCCCTGCTGTTCGATGCGCGGGCGGGATTTCTCGCGGCCCTGGCCTTCAATCTTTCCCCCGTCTTCGGCGTCACCACCGGCGGCTGGGTGCTGCCGGACGGGCCGCTGATCTGTGCGCTGCTCGCAGCCGGGCTGTGCCTGGCCCATGCGGTGTCCGCGGGCGGCTGGCGCTGGTGGCTCGGCGCCGGGGCGGCGGCGGGGCTCGCCCTGCTGTCGAAATACTCGGCCGGGCTGGTGCTGCTCGGCGCCTTCGCCGCCCTGCTCACCCAGCCCCGCCATCGCCGCCTGCTGGCAACACCGCCGCCCTGGATCGCGGCGGGCCTCGCCCTGCTGCTGTTCAGCCCGGTGGTGATCTGGAACGCCCGCCATGGCTGGGCCTCCTTCGCCTTCCAGGGCGGGCGCGCGGATATCGGGCGGCTGCATCCCCTGGCCCCGCTGGCGATCTTCGGCGGCGAGGCCGCCTTCCTGCTGCCCTGGATCTGGCTCGGGCTGATGGTCGAGTTCGTCGCCGCCCTGCGGCGCGGCCCGGGCGAATGGCGCGGCTGGCTGCTCGCCGGCCTCGCCCTCGTGCCGGTGCTGCTGTTTGCCGTGGTCGGGCTGTGGTCGCCGCATGTGCTGTTCCACTGGGCGGCCCCGGGCTACCTCTTCCTCTTCCCGCTGCTCGGCGCGCGGCTCGCGCGATGGCCGGTCCCCTTGCTGCGCCGCGTGGCCGGCGCCACCGCCGGCCTGCTCGTCCTCGGCCTCGTGCTGGTCGCCACCGAGGTGCGGCTGAACTGGCTGGCCGTTCTGGCGCCCGGCCTCGACCCCGGCATGCAGGCGGTGGACTGGACGCCGCTCGGCGCCGCGCTCGCCGCGCGCGGCCTGCCCGGTGATGCCGTGCTCGCCGGCACCGGCTGGTCGCAGACCGGCAAGATCGACTACGCGCTGGGCGGCCGCTTCAAGGTGCTGTGCCTCAACACCGACGCCCGCGAATACGCCTTGCTCACCAGCCCGGCCGAGTCCCTCGGCCGGGATGTCCTCATCATCACGCCACGTGAGGATTCGGCGGCCCTCGCCGCCGCCTACCGGCCGCTCTTCGCCACGGTCACCCCGCTCGCGCCAGCGGTGCTGCATTGCCCGTTCCGCGGCGATATCCGCTTTTCACTGCTGCTCGGCCACGATCTGCGCCGCTGGCCGCCCTGACCCCGCCTACAGGACGCGCGCCGCCACCGCATCGAGCCGGGCCATCAGCGCCGGGTTGCGCTTCTCGGGCGCGGTGATGATGGCGTGGTCGAGCGCGCGGTCGCAGCCCGCCGGGCACGGACCCCGCGCGGCGCCGATCGTCGGCACCACCGCGCGCACCAGTGCGCGGGCATGGGCCGCATTCTCCAGCAGCACCTTCACCACCGCATCGACGGTGACATGGTCGTGGTCGGGGTGCCAGCAATCGAAATCGGTCACCATGGCAACAGTTGCGTAACAAATCTCCGCCTCGCGGGCGAGCTTGGCCTCTGGCATATTGGTCATGCCGATCA
>JAGXAV010000273.1 GCA_018971455.1 Rhodospirillales bacterium | reverse complement strand
GGCGCCGATCTGCGCGCCGCCCCCACTGCCGATGCTGCCCGCAGCGGCGCCATGCCGCCGGGCAGCGAACTGCCGCCCGATCGCTGGCGCCGCGGCGCCTATCAGATCCTGCACAAGCTCGATCACGGCGCCTGGTTCCTCGCCGGCACCGAGGGCCAGCCGCTCGGCTACGTCTCCGGCAACGACATCATCGAGGTCTGGCCGCTGGCGACGCCGGCGCAGCAGGGCGGGCGCGCGCTGGCCAGCAGCCAGTCGCCGATCGCCGGCGCCGTGCTGCACGATGCCGGCACGCATTTCGTGCTCAGCCTCGCGCTGCGCTGTCCGCTCGATTTCTGCGACACGGTGGAGATCTCCACCCCCGCGCCGCCGCGGCCGGGCGGCATCCTGCCGGTGTTCCAGGTGCCGCCCCTGACCGGCGCCTGGCACCGCGGCGAGGCAGTGCCGGTGTCCGTGCTGCTGCCGCGCGCGCTGGTGCGCAAGGCGGGCGCGCGGCTCGAGGGCTGCGTCGGCCTGCTCCGGCAATGCATCGGCCAGACGCTGCTGACCGGGGCGGCGAAATAGCGCGGCGCCGGATCGGGGAACGCCGCGCGGGGATCGTGCGCTAGCTCCAGACGCGGACGGCGATGCCGGTGAAGGTGTAGTCGCGGCTGGCGCCGTCATTCGCGGTGCCGGTCGGCGTGTGGATGATGACGCCGCCGCGATTGGTGCTGACCGCGGCGCCGAAGGCGGGCAGCGCCATCGCCTCGTCCGAGCCGGGATCGGGGTTCATGATATAGACGGCGGCACCGTCCTTGCGGGCCAGCACGTAGTGGGTGAGGTCGGAGCTGGCGAATTTCACCACCAGGAACAGCCGCGCATTGCCGGCGAAATCGGCGTCCGCAAGCTCGCGCACGCTGGGATGGATGCCGGCCTGGCCGAGCGCGTAGCTGTAGAGCTGGTACATCGGCTTGGTGGCGAACGCGCCCGCCGTCTGCGGCGATTCGATGATCTCGGCGTGCAGGTTCTTGCCGAGCGCATAGGCATAGACGCTGCTCGGCAGCGTCTCGCCGGCGCCCAGGCTGCCGCTCGGAATCTTGACGGCCTGGTAAATCGCGTCCTCTTCGGTGTTGGTGGTCTTTGCCGGCGCGCCGGTGAGTTCCTTGAGCGTCACCAGCAATGTCGCGGCGCCGCAGGATTTCGGCTCCTGCTGGCGTTTGCTGTAGCGGGGCATCGGCTTCTCCCTCGATTCCGCCGCGCACGCTCCGCGAAGATCGCGGGCGGGGCAACCGGAATCAGGCGCCGGCGGACGCACAATTCCTTGAAGGGGAAATCCGTCAGGGGGCGCGCGAAACCCCCGGCAATGCCGCGCCGCCCGGCATCCGGGCGGCGCGGGGCCTCAACGTCGCGCCTACGCGGCGCGCGATTCCAAACCTGCGCTCAGGCGGCGCGGGCCTGGCCCGGGATCGCCATCACCGGCACGCGGGTGCGTGTCAGCTTTTCGATGCTGCGCAGGAAGGCGCGCTCCTCGTTGTCGCACAGGCTGATCGCCACACCCGAGGCGCCGGCGCGCGCGGTGCGGCCGATGCGATGGACGTAGCTCTCCGGCACGTTCGGCAGGTCGTAATTGATGACGTGGGTCACGCCATCGACGTCGATGCCGCGGGCGGCGATGTCGGTGGCGATCAGCACGCGGGTCTCGCCGCTGCGGAAGGCGGCCAGCGCCCGCTCGCGCTGCGGCTGGCTCTTGTTACCGTGGATCGCCACCGCCGGAATGCCGCTCTCTTCGAGGTAGCGCACCACCTTGTCCGCGCCGTGCTTGGTGCGGGTGAAGACCAGGGTGCGCCCGGTCGTGGTGTCGCGCAGCAGGTCGAACAGCACGCCGCGCTTGCGCGCCCCCTCGACGAAGATGACGCTCTGCTCGACCTTCTCCACCGTCGTCGCCACCGGGGTGACGGCGACATGGGCCGGATCGCGCAGCATGCCGGCCGCCAGGGCGCCGATCTCCTTGGGCATGGTGGCCGAGAAGAACAGCGTCTGGCGCGCCGCCGGAATGGTCGCGGTGATGCGGCGGATCGGAATGATGAAGCCGAGATCGAGCATGTGATCGGCCTCGTCGAGCACCAGGATCTCGGTGAGATCGAGGCGCACGGTGCGGTCCTGCATGTGGTCGATCAGGCGCCCGGGCGTCGCCACCAGCACATCGACGCCGCCGGCCATGGCGCGGGCCTGGCGGCCCTTCGGCACGCCGCCGAACATCAGCGCCACGCGCACGCCGATATTGCGGCCATAGGCGCGGAAGCTCTCGGCGATCTGGCTGGCCAGCTCGCGCGTCGGCGAGAGCACCAGCACGCGGCAGCCGCCGCGCGCCGGCGGACGGCGATTGGCGGCGAGGCGCTGAAGGATGGGCAGGGCGAAGGCGGCGGTCTTGCCGGTGCCGGTCTGGGCGATGCCCTGCACGTCACGTCCGGCGAGGACATGGGGAATGGCCTGCGCCTGGATCGGCGTGGGCGTGGTGTACCCCTCGGTCTCGAGCGCCTTGAGGAGGGCTGCGTTGAGGCCGAGGCTGGCGAAACTCGTCATGAAGCAAAGGTCTTTCTGGGCATGAGGCGCCCGCCGGACCCCGGCGGGGTACGGAATGCGGGCACGCAACGACCGCGATCGGCAGGACCGCGAACCGGCGCAAATTGCTGAGTGAAATGGGCTACCGGGGAGCGTGTTGGCCGGCCGGATGGCAATGGCAGGCTGGCAGCGCGCAGAACCACATCAAGGGCGCAGGCGGGAGATAAGTGTGCGGTGCAGCAAAGTCAAGCAAATCCGTCGCCGGCATGTCCTCCTCCGCCGGCCGTGGCATTGACGCAGTGCCGTGCAATGCCGAATACCGCGCCATGGCGATATCCAGCTGGATCGTGAGCGAGGCCTATGCCGGGTTGCAAGCGCAGGCGCTCGGCCTGGCGGAGGCCGCGGGGCTGGCGCCGGAGATGCGCGTGCTGCGCCCGCGCGGCCTGTGGCGCCATGTGCCGCCGGCCTGGTGGCCGCGCCCGCTCGCCGCCGTCGCGCCCGCCGCGCTGGCGCCGCCGATGGCCGAGCTGCTGATCGGCTGCGGCGGCAAGGCCGCCGCCGTGCTGGCCGCGCTGCGCCGGCAGGCGCGCACCGTCATTATCCAACACCCGCGCATGGATATCCGCCGGTTCGACCTCGTCGTCGCCGCCCGCCACGACGCGCTGAGCGGGCCCAACGTGCTGGTCGGCCGCACCGCGCTGCACCGCATGACGCCGGCCCGGCTGGCCGAGGCCGCCGCCCTCTGGGGGCCGCGCCTGGCCGATCTGCCGCGCCCGCTGGTCGGCGTGCTGGTCGGCGGCAGCAACGGGCGCTTCCGCCTCGACGCGGCGGTGGGCGCGGCGCTGGCCGACCGGCTCGCCGCGATGATGCGGGCCGATCGCGTCGGCCTCGTGCTCACCCCCTCCCGCCGCACCGACCCGGCGGTGCGCGCGATCCTGGCGGAGCGCCTGCGCCCGCTCGGGGCGATGGTGTGGGACATGGCGGGCGACAATCCCTATGCCGGCATCCTCGCCCTGGCCGACGCGCTGGTGGTGACGGGGGACAGCGTCTCGATGCTCTCCGAGGCGGTGGCGACGGCGGCGCCGGTGATGGTCGCCAGCCTGCCCGGCCGCTCGCGGCGCATCGGGCGGTTCGTCGGCGGGCTGATCGACGATGGGCGGATCAGGCCTTATCAGGGCCGCCTGGAGATGTGGCCGGTGACGCCGCTCGACGACACCGCCGCCATCGCCGCCGAAATGTGCCGCCGATTTGGGTATGGATCATAACAATCATGCTTGATATCAAAACCTTCGATGCGCGCCAGGGCGGCAATGTCGTCTACAAGGCGCTCGCCCACCCGCTCGCCGCCGAGGCCGTCGCCGCCCTCTATGCGCGTCTCGCCGCCGGCGGCCCGGTCGCCGTGGTCGATCCCGAGGATCTCGCCGCCGCGCTGCTGGCCATGCATCCGGGCGCGCCGCCGAT
>JAGXAV010000272.1 GCA_018971455.1 Rhodospirillales bacterium | reverse complement strand
GGCGCTGACGCACCGGCGCGAAGGCGCGGCGCTCCTCCGGCTCGAACTCGGCAAAACCCAGCAGGCTGCGCGAATAGAGCAGTGAATGCTCGGTGATGAGATCCTCGATCTCTGCTCTGGTCGCCTCGTCGAAGGCATCATAGGCCGCCCGCATGTCGGCGAATTGCGTGTCGCCGCCGCGGGCGGGGATGGCGCGCGCCGAAAGCAGCGAGTATTTCGCCGGCGTGGCCTTGAACGAGCTGTCCGAGTGCCACAGCAGATTGCCGAGGTTGAACATCCGCCGCCGGTCATCGCGCGCCAGCAGTTTGTTGTCGCGATCGAGGTTGGAGATGTCGGCGATGTTGAGCTTGAGGCGCCGCTCCTCGGGTTTCGTCACATTGGCGAGTGTCGCTTCCAGCTGGCCGAAATTTAGGCTGAAGGCGACCTGCTCCTCGTCGCTTACGGGCTGGTCGTGGAATACCAGCACGCCGTACTGGTCCATCCCCGCCTCGATCGCCGCCACCTCGGCGGCACTCAGCGTGCGGCGCAGATCGATACCCGACACCTCGCCGACGAAGGAAGGGTGGACCGGACGGATTTCCATGCGCGCTCTCCCCGAAACCGTGAGGGTGGACCGATGATATCCTTACTTCATCCCCGAGGACGCGATGCCCGTGGTGATGAAGCGTTGCAGGAAGGCGAAGACCAGCGTCACCGGCAGCAGCGTGATCACCGTCATCGCCAGCAGATAGTGCCACTGGGTCTGCAACTCGCCCTGGAACGAGGCCAGCCCCAGTTGCAGGGTGAAGACGCTCTGCCGGTTCAGCACGATCAGCGGCCAGAGGAAATCGTTCCACCGCCAGACGACCGAAAAGATCGCCAGCACCGCCAGGGCGGGGGCCGACAACGGCAGCACGATGCGCCAGAAGACGCGCCACTCGCTGGCATGGTCCATCCGCGCGGCGTCGATCAGCTCATCGGGGATGGTCAGCATATACTGCCGCAGCAGGAACACCCCGGTGGGCGTCGCCGCCGGAGGCAGGATGACGCCCCACAGCGAATTCACCAGACCGAGATCGGTCACCACCAGGAAGGCCGGCACCAGCACCACGGTGATCGGGATCATCAGGGTGGACAGGATGAAGACGAAAATGCCGGTCCGCCCGCGAAACCGGTATTTGCTCAGCGCGAAGGCGCACATCGCGTTGATCGCCAGCGTGATCAGCGTCGCCGTCACCGTCACGAACACGCTGTTGGCCAGGTAGCGGGCGAAATTGAAGCGGCGCAGCGGTTCCGTGTAATTCTCCCACGCGAAGCGCGTCTCCTCGACCGGCCGGATCGCCGTCATCGGCAGGCGCGTGAGGCCGCCATCGGGGTGGGCGGGATCAACCAGCTGCGCCTGCAGGCCGAGGCGGCGCACCAGCGCCAGGGTCGCAACCACGCCATCGGGCCGCGGCACACGGAACAGCGGCAGCTTCGCGTCGAACCCCTGCACCTGCACGGTCTTTGCGCCATGCGGCAGCAGGCTCGGCGGGAATTGCTGCAAGGCGGCCTCGGTCTTGAAGCTCGACAGCACCAGCCACAGCACGGGCCCGAACATCAGTACCACGCCGAGCGCCAGCCACGCCCAGGACAGGATATCCGTGATATCCGCCCGCCCCCGCCCCCGCCGCGCGCAGAGGAACCGCCCGAGCCGCCTCATGTCCGGGCCCGCCCCGCCACGGCAAGTTGCAGCAAGGTCAGCACCAGCAGCACCCCGCCCACCAGCATCGAGGCGGCGGCCGCCAGGCCCAGGATATGGATCTGGTTGGCGAACGCCGTCTCGTAGATGTACTGCACGAGATACTGCGTCGCCGTGCCCGGCCCGCCGCCGGTCAGCACATAGATCTCATCGAAGGCCTGCACGGCGCGGATCAGGCCCAGCACCAGCACCACCAGCATGCTCGGCATCAGCAGCGGCAGGGTGATCCGCCGGAACACGCGCCAGCGCGGCGTGCCGTCCATCTCGGCCGCCTCGTACAGATCGCGCGGGATCGCCTGCAATCCGGCCAGCAGGATCAGCGTGTAAAACCCCATATGCGCCCAGATGCTGACCACCACTGTCCAGAAGAACGACCAGCCCGGCGCCAGCAGAAACGGCTGCGCCTGTCCGCCGGCGCCGACCACCAGGGCGTTGAGCAGCCCGCTGGGCTGGAGGATCCATTTCCAGATCAGCGCCACCACCACCGGCGACAGCAGCACCGGATAGAAGAACACCGCCCGAAAGAAGCCGCGCGCCGGAATGCGCCGGTTGAGCACGAGGGCGGTGATCAGCGACAGGCTGACCATCACGCCCACCTGGCAGATCACGAAGACCACCGTGTTCCACACCGCCCGCCAGAACCGGTCCTGCCGGCACGTCTCCGCGTGCAGGTAATTCCCGCAGGCGAGCAGGCTCGAGAAATTCGCGCCGCCCACGAAGGGCCGCTGGCCCGGCAGCAGCTCCGTGCCGCCGGTCAGCGCGTACCAGATGTTCAGGATCATCGGCGCGACGACGAAGATCGCGAACACCAGCAGGTTCGGCCCGGCGAACACATAGGCCATTCGGTTCGCGCTGATGCGCCGCTGCAACGCCGCGAACGGCCACTCGACGGCCCAGCCCAGCGGTGCGATCAGGGAGCGCATGCGCTATTTGGCGGCCTCGGCCTTGAGGCCCTCGGCGACATCGGAGGTGATGCGCTTGAACGCGTCATCGAGCGACATCTCGCCGGAGATCGCCTGGTTGATGCGCACGATCATGGCGTTGAACAGCACGCGGTTCTGCGCGTAGCCCTGCAATTTATAGGCGATCGGCGAAAGCAGCGGCAGCTCGCTCAGTGCCGCATCCAGCGATTCCTTCACCTGCTTGAGGTTGGAGGTGTATTTCACACCCTGCTTCATCAGCGCGGCGCTGGCTGGCAGGAACAGCGTGCGGGCATGGTACTCGGCATAGACCGCCGGGCTCGACAGGTAATCCATTACCCGGCCGAGGGCATGCGGATGCTTGGTGGTCTTAAACGCCACCAGGGCCGCCCCCCCCGGCAGACCGGTGCAGGCCGCCGGACCGCACGGATCGGGCACCGCGTGCCAGTCGAACGCATCCCCGATGGTCTTGGCGAATTGCGGGATCTGCCAGGTGCCGCTCATGTAGAGCACCACCTGGCCATTGGCGAATTCCTGGTTGGCGCCGCGGTAGGTGGCACCCCCCACGGACCCCCAGATCTGCTTGGACATGATGCCGTCGCGGTGCCAGTCGTAGATCATCGTCAGCGCCGTCTTCATGCCGTCATCCATCAGCGCCGGCTTGTCGCCATCGAAGATCTTGGCACCCATGGAGATGGCGAGCCCGGCAATGCGATGGCCCGAGCGGTCGATAGCGATCGGAATCGGCGCGCCGACCTTCTTGGCCACCGCCTGGGCGGCCGTCGCCCAATCCTGCCACGTCGCCTTGGGGCCGGGCAGCGGAATGCCCGCCTGCTCGAACAGCGTCGCGTTGACGAAGGGCAGCGTGACGGTGAGCTGCGTCATCAGCCCGTAGATGCCGGCGGTATCGCCCGGCGGGCGCATCCAGGGCAGCACCGAGGCAAAATTGGCGCGCCACGCCGCCGGGTCCTTCAGATAGGGGGTGAGGTCCAGATAATGGCTCGCCTGGCCGCCGAGGTCGGTCACCCGCGCCATGTCCGGCGCCTGGCCGCTGGCCACCAGCGCCGGCAGGTTCTCGGTGACCGTCTTGTACGGCACCTGGTCGAGCACAACCTTGATGTCGGGATTGGCCTTCTCGAACCGGTCCAGCAGGTCACGCATGACCTGGCCTTCATTGCCGTCGGAATACCACATGATGTGCAAAACCGTCGCCGCGCGCGCCACGGCCGGCACGGCGAGCAGGGCCGGCACCGCCAGCAGCGCCGCGGTCAGCAAGGCGCGGCGGAATATGGATGTCATCACGGTCGGCCTCCCCGGCAAAATCTCTTGGTTGGATCTAGGCATCAACACGATCAAGCGCCGCCTCCGC
>JAGXAV010000271.1 GCA_018971455.1 Rhodospirillales bacterium | reverse complement strand
AGCCAGATCGCGCTGTTCTTCAGCCAGATGGCGGTTGTCACGTTCGGCGGTGCCTATGCGGTGCTGGCGTACGTGGCGCAGCAGGCCGTCGGGCATTACCACTGGTTGCGGCCGGGCGAGATGCTGGATGGGTTGGGCATGGCCGAGACTACGCCGGGGCCCCTCATCATGGTCACGCAATTCGTCGGCTTCATGGCTGCCTATCGCGATCCGGGAACGCTGCCGCCGATGCTGGCCGGCGCGCTGGGCGGGCTGCTGACCAGCTGGGTGACGTTCACGCCGTGCTTCCTGTGGATTTTCGTGGGCGGCCCCTATGTCGAGGCGTTGCGCGGCAACCGCGCCGTGTCCGGCGCGCTGGCGGCCATCACCGCGGCCGTGGTCGGCGTTATTCTCAACCTCGCGCTTTGGTTTGCCCTGCACACCTGGTTCAGGGCGGCGGTGGCGGTGCACCGTTTCGGCTTGTCATTCGATGCGCCGGTGCCGGGCAGTCTGGACGACTGGGCGCTGGCCCTTTCGGCGGCGGCGATGCTGGCGATCTTTCGTCTGCACATCGGGATGATCGCCACCCTGCTGGGTACTGCGGCCTGCGGATTGGCGCTGCACCTTGCCCTCGGCGTCGGCTGAGCCCCCTGTTTGGGCCCTGCCGGCGCGTGTAGGCTGCGCGGACATCCTGGTTGGGGGAAGCATGTCATTCAGTCTCGTCGCCCCGCGGCTGATGCTGGTGGGGGGTGGCAGCGTCGGACAGATCGCCGATGTGCTGGGCAAGTTCGCCCTTGCCCGGCCGCTGATCGTCACCGATCCGTTCATGGTCTCCTCCGGCCTGCTGCGGCGGGTGCTGGAACCGCTGGAGAAGGCCGGCATCGCGGCCAGGGTGTTCAGCGACACGGTGCCCGAGCCGACCGACACGGTGATCGAGGCCGGCGTGCGCGTGTTGCGCCAGGGCAGCCATGACTGCCTGATCGGGTTCGGCGGGGGCTCGCCGATCGACACCGCCAAGGCGATGGCGATCCTGGCCACCGGCGAGGCGCCGATGCGCGCCTACAAGGTGCCCCACGCCGCCGACCTTGCCGCCCTGCCGGTGATCGCCATTCCGACCACCGCCGGCACCGGCAGCGAGGCCACGCGCTTCACCGTCATCACCGACCATGCCTGCGACGAGAAGATGCTGATCGCCGGCATGGGCGCGTTGCCGCTGGCCGCCATCGTCGATTACGAGCTGACCTTCTCGGTGCCCCGGCGCACCACCGCCGATACCGGCGTCGACAGCCTCACCCACGCGCTGGAGGCCTATGTCTCGCGCCGCGCCAACCCGTTCAGCGACACCCAGGCGCTGGGGGCGATGGCGCTGATCGGCGCCAATCTGCGCACCGCCTTTCACGAACCCGGCAATGCCGCGGCGCGCGAGGCCATGATGCTCGGTGCCAGCATGGCCGGCATCGCCTTCAGCAATGCCTCGGTCGCCCTGGTGCACGGCATGTCGCGGCCGATCGGGGCGCATTTCCATGTGCCCCACGGGCTGTCCAACGCCATGCTGCTGCCGGCGGTGACGCGCTTCGGCCTGGCCAGCGCGCCCGGCCGCTACGCCACGGCGGCGCGCTGCGCGGGCTTTGCCGCCGCCGGCGACAATGACGAGGTGGCGGCGGGCCGGCTCGCGGACGGGCTGGTGGCGCTGAACGCCGAGCTCGGCGTGCCGACGCCGAAGGCGTTCGGCATCGATCCCTCCAGCTGGGAGGAGAAGCTCGATGTGATGGCCGAGCAGGCGCTGGCTTCCGGCAGCCCGGCCAATAATCCGCGCGTGCCGGACAAGGGCGAGATCATTGCCCTGTATCGCGCCGTGTGGGCGGCGAATTCCTGATCATTCAGTACCCTGTGAAGGAAAACACATGTCGGATCACAAGAATGCCGAATTCCTCAAGGACCCTGAAAAATTCCTCAAGAACAACCTGCTGATCGTGCGCATTCAGGCGCTCGAATTCGGCGCCGTGACGCGCGAAATGGGCGAGGGGTACACCGCCTATCGCGGCGCCAACAAGCCGAAGCACACGGATGGCAAGGTGCTGACGGTCAACATCCAGAAGACCCAGACCTGCTTCGCCAAGAACGCCGCCGGCAGCGGCATCGATGCCTGCGAGGTGGTGGAGGCGAGCGGGGTTGCGAGCAAGCACTCGCACCGCTTCTCGGCCTATTACCTGCCGTTCTTCAACAACCAGACGAAAACGATGGTCCTGCAGCCGCCGCTGAACGCAACCACCACGCCGGGCTTCTACTTCACCGATGAGATGACCGGCTGCGCATTCGCCGCCGGGGCCGGGCCGCTGCCCCGGGTCGGGCATTTCAACTTCACCACCACCGGCACCGATGACGGCAATATCGACGACGGCAAGGTCAACCGCGAAATCGGCCAGGCCCTGGGGGTGCCGCAGAAGGCGCTGCGCAAGGCCGACTACAAGCGCGACGCCGCCGACCACGTGACGCTGCTCGGCGTCAGCGGCGCCAATGGCTGGACCTTCTGGTGGCAGCGCTTCACGGTGACCGGCATGAAGGATGGCAAGTACATCTATCAGATCGGCGCGAGCCCGACCCGCATCTGATCGGCCGTTTCAGCCCGCCGCGGTCGTGGTGTCCCACCATGGGCAGACGCCGGACAGCTTCTGGTAGTTGCCCTCCATCACCTGCAACGGCGCGCGCCGCCCCTCCGGCGGCGGCGCCGGCGGATGCGGTGGCGCCGCATTGCCGACCACGGAGCGGATCAGCCCCTCATGGCCCCAGAAGCTGGCGATCGTCGTCATCTCCTGCGGCTGCCAGGTCGCATCGTCGATCTCGCGCGCGCCCCAGCCCTGCTCGACCAGGAAGTTGGACGGCGTGCGCGTGTAGAAGGAGGTCATGTAGTCGTTCGGGTGCCGCCCCAGCGTCACCGCCACGCGGTCCTCGACGGCCCGCGCCAGATCGTAGCCCTGGCCGATATCGTCGAGCGTATACATCTCCATCATCAGGTGATGCATGCCGACATGCGAATGCTTGAACAGCGCCAGGCTGTGGTGGCGCGGATTGACGTGCAGGAAGCATGCGGTGACCGGGGTACGAATGTAGTCGCTGATCCGGAAACCGAGCAGGTTCTGGTAGAAGGCCAGCACGCCGTCGAAATCCTCGACCATCAGCACGGCATGGCCCATGCCCATCACCCCGGTGCGGAAGCCCGAGATGTTGCGGCCGGGGCGGAAGGGCGTGTCGGCGACCAGCGGCGAGTGGAAGGCCTCCAGCCGGTTGCCCGCGTGGTCGCGGAAGGAAATCAGCTCTCCGACGAAACGCTGATCGGCGCGCGCGGCCGGCTCGCGCCGCACCGCGACGCCGCCCGCCTCGAGCTTGGCCGCGAGCGCATCGAGTGCCGCGGCATCGGCGACCTCCCAGCCGAAATAGCGCTCGGCATCGCCGAGCGCGCCATCGACGATCAGGCGCTGGCGGCGATCATCCATGCGGAAGGCGCGGCAGGAGGGGCCGCGGTCCACCTGCTGCATGCCGAGCTGGGCGGTCGCGAAGGCCGACCAGTCATCGAGTTTCGTCGTGCCGATGCCGACATAGCCGAGTGCCTGAACCGCCATGATGCCCCTCCCAGTCTGCCCGTGACCCCCGGTTTTCGCGGGTCCCGCGTCCGTTGCGCGGGGTGGCCGGGCACAGTAGGCGGCGCCCGGGGCCCGTGACAACGACCTCGTTGCCCCAGGCCCCAGGCCAGTGGGAGGCGCGCTGGTGGGAGGTGGGCGCGCTACATCCAGTGCGGCGAGACCCAATGGCAGGGGCCGGGCGCGACGTTGCGCGTCCAGTAGCCGTCCATCCACTGGTTGGAGTGCCCGCCGCGCTTCACCCAGGCGCCGGGCGTCCAGGCATAGCTGGACCCGTCCCAGTCCCAATGCCCGGGCTGCCAGACCTGCGTCTGCTCGGAGACGGGCGGCTTCGGAATGACCTCGTTCTTGGGCGGCGGGGCGACCTGGCAGGCGCCGGTATCCTTCTGGAAGGTGGA
>JAGXAV010000270.1 GCA_018971455.1 Rhodospirillales bacterium | reverse complement strand
TGTGAGGAGCTTCCCCTTCACCGCGTGCCCCCCTCCATCGTCTGCGAGATCGCCCTCAGTGGGCATTCCGTGAGGCAGATCATGCACCCCTTGCAGTTGTCGTAATCAATCGCGACCCTACCGTCCTCCCGCACAGACATGGCCGACTCCGGGCAGTAGGCGTAGCAGATCATGCAGTCGGTGCACTTCTCGTAGTCGATGACCGGCTTGAAGGTCCGCCAGTTCCCGGTGTGCCTTACGGCAGAGTTGCCGGTCCGCGTCACGTCCTCCATCCCCTCACCTGACACCACCACTGCCAGGGGGACGAGCTCGAGTTTCGTCGGGAGCTCCTCGGTCCGGAGTTCGAGCGGCGCCAGCTGACCGTAGACCGCCATGGCGAGCTCCACGTTCTTCCTGACCATCTCCTCCGACAGCCCCACCTCCCTGAGCTCCTCGGCCACCGCCGCCAGGAACTGGCTCTCTCCGATCCCCGCCACCCTTGCTACCGCAGCCGCTATCCCAGAGCTTAGCACCGCCTTCCCCAGCATCTTCAGCGCCATCCCAGTGAGGTCGACGGCGATGATAGTCGCGTCCTTCCTGTCAGCGAGCAGGGCGTCCGAGCGCTTCGTGGTGTTCACGACCGCGCACCCTCCCTTCCTCAGCCCGGCGAAGGGGTTTGCGAGCGGGTCGTCGATGAGGGAGTCGTCCATCACCCCGACGATGTCGGGCGAGAAGATGAAGCCCCTCTCGGTGATCTCGCCGTCGGAGAACCTGGTGAAGGCGGCCACCGGCGCGCCCCTCCTCTCCGCGCCATAGATGGGGAAGTCCTGGCTGTAGTAACCGTCGTTGAATGCCGCGTCCCCCAGGATCCTGCTCGCAGTCTTCGCTCCCTGGCCCCCCCTCCCGTGGAACCTGACCCTGAGCATCATGACCTAACGACTTAGGGAAGCCGTCATTCTGCAGTTAAAGGGGGGTTACGATTCTCAGAGGTGAAAATCGTCGGCCAGGGGGGGATTAGGTCGTGACTGCGTTCGTCTTCTGGGCCATCGCGGCGTGGGCGGCGGCAAGCCGGGCGACGGGCACCCTGAACGCGGAGCAGCTTACGTAGTCGAGCCCCGCCTCCGCGAAGAACGATATGCTCTTCGGGTCCCCGCCATGTTCCCCGCAGATCCCGATCTCCAGCTTCCCCTTCGCCTTCCTCCCCTCCTCCACGGCGGTCCTGACGAGCCTCCCCACCCCCGCGGCGTCGACAGAGTCAAAGGGGCTCTGGGGCAGTATCCCCATCTCGATGTAGATGGGGATGAACCTCGCCTCAACGTCGTCCCTGCTGAACCCGAACGTGGTCTGGGTCAGGTCGTTGGTGCCGAAGGAGAAGAAGTCCGCCGCCTCGGCGATCTGGTCGGCGGTCAGGGCGGCGCGCGGCAGCTCGATCATCGTGCCCACCGAATATTCGATGGTCTTGCCGGTTTCCGCGAACACCGCCTTGGCGGTGGCCTCCACCTGGGCGCGGGTGATATCCAGCTCCTTCTTGGTGCCGACCAGCGGGATCATGATCTCCGGCACCGGGGCGTTGGCGGTCTTCGCCACCTCCACCGCCGCCTCGAAAATGGCCCGGGCCTGCATCTCGTAGATTTCCGGATAGGTCACACCCAGGCGGCAACCGCGATGGCCGAGCATCGGGTTGGCTTCGGACAGCTCCTCGCCACGCGCGCGGATCACCGCGATATCGACCCCCAGCGCATCCGCCACCTCCTGCATCTCCGCCTCGCCATGCGGCAGGAATTCATGCAAAGGCGGGTCGAGCAGGCGGATGGTGACCGGCAGACCTTCCATGATCTTGAACAGCGAGACGAAATCCTCGCGCTGGAAGGGCAGCAGCTTGGCGAGGGCAGCGCGCCGGCCGGCCTCGTCCTTGGCCAGGATCATCTGGCGCACCGCGCCGATGCGCGCCGGGTCGAAGAACATATGCTCGGTGCGGCACAGCCCGATGCCCTCGGCGCCGAACTTGCGGGCGGTCTCGGCATCCAGCGGGGTTTCCGCGTTGGTGCGCACCTTCAGGCGGCGGGCCTGGTCGGCCCACTCCATCAGCGTGCCGAAATCGCCGGAGAGCTGCGGCTCGATCATCTTCATCGCGCCGGCATAAACCTCGCCGGTGGAGCCATCGATGGTGATGATATCGCCCGCGCGCAGCACCACGCCATTGGCGGAGAGGGTCTGCGCGCCGTAATCGACCGAGATGCCGCCGGCGCCGGCGACGCAGGGCCGCCCCATGCCGCGCGCCACCACGGCGGCGTGGCTGGTCATGCCGCCGCGGGTGGTGAGGATGCCGCGGGCGGCGTGCATGCCGTGAATATCCTCGGGGCTGGTCTCGATGCGCACCAGCAGCACCGCCTCGCCCTTGGCCGCCCGCATTTCCGCCTCGTCGGCGCTGAACACGACCGCGCCCGAGGCGGCGCCTGGGCTGGCCGGCAGGCCCTTGGAGAGCACGACGCGCTTGGCCTTGGGGTCCAGCGTGGGGTGCAGCAGCTGGTCGAGCGAGGATGGGTTGACGCGCATCACCGCCTCGCGGCGCTCGATCAGCCCTTCGCCGGCCATCTCGACGGCGATGCGCAGGCTGGCGGCCGCGGTGCGCTTGCCGTTGCGGGTTTGCAGCATGTAGAGCTTGTTGCGCTGGACGGTGAACTCGATGTCCTGCATGTCCTTGTAGTGACGCTCGAGCTTCTCGCGCACCGCCATCAGCTCGCGATAGGCCGCCGGCATGGCGACCTCCATCGGCGTCTCGCCGGGCTTGGCGCGGGCGGCGGCCATCGGCTGGGGCGTGCGGATGCCGGCCACCACGTCCTCGCCCTGGGCGTTGACCAGGTATTCGCCGTAGAAAACATTCTCGCCGGTCGAGGGGTCGCGGGTGAAGCAGACGCCGGTGGCGCAATCCGTGCCCATGTTGCCGAACACCATCGCCTGCACGTTCACCGCGGTGCCCCAATCGGCCGGAATGTCGTGCAGGCGGCGGTAGGTGTTGGCGCGCGGGTTCATCCAGCTGCCGAACACGGCGCCGATGGCGCCCCAGAGCTGCTCCTCGGGGTCCATCGGGAAGGGCTTGCGGGTCTCCTCGGCGACCATCTCCTTATAGCCGTGCACCACGCGGTGCCAGTCGCTGGCGGCGAGGCCGGTGTCTTCGACCACGCCGGCATCGAGCTTGACGTGCTCGATGATGTCCTCGAAACGGTGGTGATCGACGCCGAGCACGACGCTACCGTACATCTGGATGAAGCGGCGATAGGAATCCCAGGCGAAACGGGCGTCGCCCGAGGCTTCGGCGAGGCCCTCGACGGTGGCGTCGTTGAGGCCGAGATTGAGCACCGTGTCCATCATGCCGGGCATCGAGACGCGGGCGCCGGAGCGCACCGAGACCAGCAGCGGCTTGTGCTTGTCGCCGAAGCCGAGGCCGACCGCGGCTTCGACGCGGGCGAGGGCGGCGCGCATCTCGGCCTTCAGGCTGTCGGGATAGCGGCGCTCATTGCGGTAATACTCGGTGCACAGCTCGGTGGTGATGGTGAAGCCGGGCGGCACCGGCAGGCCGATCGCCGCCATCTCGGCGAGGTTGGCGCCCTTGCCGCCGAGCAGGTTGCGCATGTCCGCGCGCCCTTCATTGTGGCCGCCGCCGAAGCTGTACACCCACTTGGTCATGATCGCCGTGTGCTCCCGTTGAGAAAGCCCAGGGCGCCGCCCTGGGCCGGACAGGGGCCGCAAGGCCCCCGCGTCCCGTCATTCTAGCCTTCGATTCGCGAGAAATCCGCCGCCAGATTCATCGCCGCCCGCACGCGGGCGAGCAAAGCCAAACGATTGCGGCGCAATTCGGGTTGCGGATCGTTCACCGTCACCTTGTCGAAGAACGCGTCGAGCGGCACCCGCAGCGAGGCCATAGCGGCCATGGCGGCGGCGAAATCCTCCCCGCCGATCGCCGCCTCGACCGCCGGCGCGACGCCGTCGAGTGCCGCCGCGAGGTCCCGTTCCTCCGGCGCCCTGAGCAGCCTCGCGGCGA
>JAGXAV010000269.1 GCA_018971455.1 Rhodospirillales bacterium | reverse complement strand
CGCACGGCGTCCTTCACGGCCTGGGGCAGCACGATGTACTGCAGGTCCTGGGCCAGCTTGTCGCCCTTGCCGAAACCCCAGTCGAAGAACTTCATCACCGCCAGGCTCTGGCTCGCATTGGTCGGGTTGGTCGGCAGCAGGATGAAGGTGGCCGACAGGATCGGCCAGCTCGCATCGCCCGGCTCGTTGTTCAGGTCCACGGCGAAATCCTGCACCGCGCCCCAGTTGGCGTTGGACGCCGCGGCGAGGAAGGTCTCCATGGTCGGCTTCACCCACTTGCCGGCCTTGTTGCGCATCTGGGTGGTGACCAGCTTGTTCTCCGTCGCATAGGCGCTCTCGACGTAGCCGATGCCGCCGCGGATGTTGTGCACCGTGCCGGACACGCCGTCGCTGCCCTTCGCGCCGCTACCCGCCGGCCACTTGACCGAGGTGTTGGATCCGACCTGGCTCTTCCACGCCGGGCTCAGCATCGAGAGATAGTCGGTGAACACGAAGGTCGTGCCCGAACCGTCGGCGCGATAGACCGGCGCGATGGCGATCGCCGGCAGCTTCAGGCCGGGGTTCAGGGCGGCGATCTGCTTGTCGTTCCACTTGGTGATCTTGCCGAGATAGATGTCGGCGACCACTTCGCCGGTCAGCTTCATCTCGTCGGTCTTCACGCCCGGCACGTTCACGATCATGTCGACCGCGCCCATCACCGTGGGGAACTGCACCAGGTGGTTCGAGACCAGCTTGTCATGCGGCACCGGCGCGTCGGAGGCGCCGAAATCGACCGTGCGGTTGAAGATCAGGTTCTGCCCGGCGCCCGAGCCGATGGCCTGGTAGTTCAGCGCGATGCCGAGCGTGCCCTTCGCGGCGTCGCCCCACTTGCCGTAGATCGGCGCGCCGAAGGTCGAGCCGGCGCCGGTGATCTGCTGCTGGGCGTGCGCCGCGATCGGGGCGGCGGCGGCGAGGCCGGCCATGGCAATGGCCAGCGCCGTGCTGGAAAACTTCATGATCCCTCCTTGGGCCACGCGCGGGGCGGCGGCCGGGCATTGGCGGGAGGGGCTATCCGTCCCGCCGTTCTTCGCGAACGCGGCGGAACCTACGCAGGCTTGGCGACGGCCCGATTGCAGTTTGATGAAGCTTCGATGACACCAACCCGCCCTGCGCCACCGACAGGGCGGGCCGCTTATCCGGATCGGGCCGCGGCGCTGACAAGCTCGGCCAGCGCCGCCGGCCCGCGCCGCGTGCAGAAGGCGCCGAACTCCTCGCCCTCCTGCCGGCCCGCCGCGAAATCGGCCAGAATCGGCGCGAGAGTCGCCGCCAGATCGGCTTGGCGCACCCGCTCGAACAGCTTGAAGGAGAGCCGGGTGCCGGCGAAATCCCCGCCCAGATAGAGCGCATAGGCGCCCGGCACCCGCCCGACCAGGCCGATATCGCCGGCATAGCTGCGCGCGCAGCCATTCGGGCAGCCGGTGATGCGCAGGCTGATGCGCTCCTCCGCGAGGCCGAGTCGGCGCAGCACGGCCTCGATGCTGGCGACGATGGGGCCTTGCACGCGCTCGGCCTCGGTCAGCGCCAGGCCGCAGGTCGGCAGCGCCGGGCAGGCGAGCGCCCAGCGCGCGAAGGGGGTCAGCGCCTCGGCCAGGTCCACGCCATGCGCCCGCAGCAGCGCCTCGACCGGTGCGCGATCGGCCGCCGCGAGGTTGGTCAGCAGGACGTCCTGCTGCGGCGTCATCACCGGGTCGGCGCCGAAGCGCGCCACCGCCTCGCGCAGCGCGCGGCGCACGGGGCCGGTGATGCGGCCGGCGGCCACCGGCACGCCGAGCCAGAACCGCCCATCGCCCTGCGCGTGCCAGCCGAGCAGGTCGGGCACCGCGAATTCACCCATCGGCAGCAGCGGGCTGAGCGGCGCGCCCTGCCGGCCGATTTCCGCGCGCACCCACTCCACCCCCATATCGTCCACCACGTATTTCAGCCGCGCCCGCTTGCGGTCCGCGCGATTGCCGTGGTCGCGATGCACGCCGATCACCGCCCGCGCGACCGCCAGCAGATCGTCCGGCCCGACCGAGCCGACCAGGCTGGCCAGGCGGGGCTAGGTGCCCGCCTTGTTGTGCGTCATGCCGAGCCCGCCGCCGACGGCGACGTTGTAGCCGACCAGCCGCTCGCCCTCGAAGATGGCGATCAGGCCGAGATCGTTGGTCAGCACATCGACGGTGTTGTCCTCGGGAATGGTCAGCGCGATCTTGAACTTGCGCGGCAGATAGGTCGCGCCATAGAGCGGCTCGCTCTCGTCGCTGCCGTCGGCCGCCTCATCGCCGAGGAAGATCTGGTGGTAGGCGCGGCTCTGCGGCAGCAGGGCGGCGCTGAGCCGCGCCGCATCGGCGTCGAGCCGGGCGCGGACGCCGTCGCGGATCGGCGTCGGCGAGCACATGACGTTGCGCGCCACGTCGCCGCACGCGGCCATGGTTGTGAGAAGAGTCTCGTTGATGGCCGCGATCGTGGGTTTGAGATCATCCTTCACGACGCCGTGAAACTGGATGCCCTGGCGGGTGGTGATGCGCAGCGTGGCATTGCCGTGGCGGTCGGCCAGCTCGTCCAGCGCCAGGTATTGCGCCGCGGTCAGCCGCCCGCCCGGCATGCGCACGCGCACCATGAAGGAGAAATCCTTCTCCAGCCCGCGCTGCTTCAGCGCGGTCGCCGTGTCGCGGTCGTGCTGCTCGTAACTTCCATGGAATTTCAAAAGGTTGTAGCCGTCCTCGCTGACCTGGCTGCCGCCCTCGGCCAGCTCCTCGGCGAGCCGGCCGCGCAGCAGCCGGCTGCGCGCCTTGAGATGCTCGACCCCGGAGAGCGCGGGCGCGACGGCTTGGGTGAAGGCATCCTGTGGCGGCATGGGTGGCTCCGGGCCTAATTCACATCTTGCTTTCACATTGGCTTTGTGAATACCATTTGTCAAACGTGGAATAAGGAATTCACGGATGACAGCTTATCACCCGCCGCGCGCCGAAGCCGCCACCTCCTTCCAGGGCTCGCGCCCCCAGGCCTTCCGCCCCCAGGCCTTGCTCCCCCAGGGCGGCTCCTGCCTGCCCGACGCCATGCCTGACAGCGCCGAGCCGGACAGCGCCGGGTTGGGCGCGGCTGAGCTGGGAGGAGCGGAGCTGGGCCTGTGCCCGCGCGAGGTGGCGTGGATCACGGCGGCCATCCTGCTCACCACGCTGGCCGTGCTGGCCGGGATCATCTGAAACGAAAAAGGCGCCGTCGCCTCGCGGCGACGGCGCCTTTGGCCGGCAATCCCCTCAGCGCGGCAGCTTCGGCTGCTCGACGATGCGCAGATAGGGCTTCAGCGTCTTCCACCCGCCGGGGAAGCGCTGTTTGGCGTCCTCGTCGGACAGGCTTGGCACGATGATCACCGGCTTGCCGTCCGTCCAGTTCACCGGGGTGGCCACCTTGAACGCGTCGGTCAGTTGCAGGCTGTCGACGACGCGCAGAACCTCGTCGAAATTGCGTCCGGTGCTGGGCGGATAGGTCAGGATCAGCCGCACCTTCCTGTTGGGATCGATGATGAAGACGCTGCGCACCGTGATGGTCGGGTCGGCCTCGGGATGCACCATGCCGTAGAGATTGGACACCGTGCGGTCGGCATCCGCCAGGATCGGGAAATTGACCTTCTGGCCCTGGGTTTCCTCGATATCCTTCTCCCAGCCATGGTGACGGTCCAGCGCATCGACCGACAGGCCGATCACCTTCACGTTGCGCTTTTCCCACTCCGGCGTCAGCCGCGCCACCTCGGCCAGCTCGGTGGTGCAGACCGGCGTGTAATCCTTCGGGTGGCTGAACAGGATGCCCCACGATGTGCCGAGCCATTCATGGAAGCGGATGCGGCCGAGGCTGCTGTCCTGTTCGAAATCGGGCGCGATCTGCCCAAGCTGGATGCTCATGATCGATCTCCTCTGTGCGGCCCGCGGGGTGGCCGTGCGCAGTATGATGCGCGGTTTCGCCCGGCTCAAGGAGATACAAAAATAATTCGTGAAATAGTTATTTCACGAAAATGAACGATCAAATCAGATCGCGA
>JAGXAV010000268.1 GCA_018971455.1 Rhodospirillales bacterium | reverse complement strand
GTGGAACTGAAGGCGGTCGATGCGGCCTGGCCGATGGCCGGTGCTGCGACGCTCGATCCGCCCGCGCCGGTTGCGCGGGCGCTGGCCGGGCGCGGCATGGTGGTCGATCCCCTGGTGCTCGCCCGCCTCGGCCTGAAGACCGGCGACACGGTGCGCCTCGGCACCGCCCGCTTCATCCTGCGCGGCACCATCACCGCCGAGCCCGACCGCGTGGCGACGCCGGCCTTTCTCGGCCCGCGCGCCCTGATCGCGCTGCCCGATCTCGCGGTGACGGGGCTGGTGCAGCCCGGCACGCTCGACGAGAACCGGCTGCGCGCCGTGCTGCCGCCGGGCACCGACATCGCCGCCACGCTGGCCGCGGTGCAGGCGGCCTTCCCCGACCAGGGCTGGCATGTGCGCACCGCGCGCGACGCCGCCCCGGGCATGTCGCGCTTCATCGACCGCACCAGCCTCTTCCTCACCCTGGTCGGGCTTACGGCCCTGCTGGTTGGCGGCATCGGGGTGGCCAACGGCACCAGCGCGTGGCTCGCGGCACGCGCGCGGACCATCGCCACGCTGCGCTGCCTGGGCGCCTCCGGCCGGCTGGTTTTCGCCATGGCCTTCATGCAGGTGATGGCGCTGTGCGGCCTGGGCATCGTGGCCGGGCTGGCGATCGGCGCCACGCTGCCGATGCTGGCGACGGATGCCTTGCGCGGCGTGCTGCCGGTGCCGCCGGTGCTCGGCATCTATCCGGCGCCGCTGGCGCTGGCCGGCCTCTACGGGCTGCTCACGGCGGCGGCGTGTTCGCTGGCGCCGCTGGCGCGCACCCTGCGCATTCCGGGTGCCGCGCTGTTCCGCGACGCGGTGCTGCCGGCGCGGGTGCGCGGGCGGCTCGGGCTGATCGCGGCCAATGCGGCGCTGGCCGCGGCGCTGGTGGCACTGACCGTGGCGACCGCCGACAACCGGCGTTTCGCCCTCTATTTCTGCGCCGCCGCGCTGGGCGCGCTCGCCGTCTTCCGCCTGGGCGGCCTGCTCGCGACCCGCCTGGCCGCCCGCGCGCCGCATCGCGGCCGGGTCTGGCTGCGGCTGGGGCTGGCCAATCTGCACCGGCCGGGCAACGCCACGGCGCTGCTGCTGGTCTCCCTCGGCCTCGGCCTCTCGACGCTGGCCAGCGTGGCGCTGATCGAGGGCAATCTGCGCCGGCAGGTCGCCGAGCAGATGCCGGCCCATGCGCCGAGCTTCTTCTTCATCGACATCCAGAACGACGAAATGGCGCGTTTCCGCCGGATCCTGGCCGCCACCGCGGGGGTACGGGACATGCAGGAAGTGCCCAGCCTGCGCGCGCGCATCGTCGCCGTGGCCGGCGTGCCGGCGGCCGAGGTGCGCGCCACCCCCGATACGCGCTGGGCGCTGCGCGGCGATCGTGGCCTGACCTACGCCGCAACCATGCCGAAGGACACCCATCTGGTCGCCGGGCATTGGTGGCCGGCCGACTATGCGGGCCCGCCGCTCGTCTCGCTCGACGCCCATCTCGCGCGCGGCTGGGGCGTGCGGCTGGGCGATGTCATCCGCGTCAACGTGCTCGGCCGCGACATCGACCTGCGGGTGGCCAGCCTGCGCGACATCGCCTGGCGCACCTTGTCGCTGAACTTCGCCATGGTGGCGAGCCCCGGGCTGCTGGCCGCCGCGCCGCACACCCATATCGCCACCGTCCGCGCCGACCCCGCCGCCCAGGCGCCGCTGCTGCGAGCGGTGACGGACGCGCTGCCGAACGTGTCCGGCATCCTGGTGGCCGACGTGCTGCACGCGGTGGCCGACCTGCTCGGCCAGATCGGCGCGGCGCTGGCGGCCACCGGCTCGCTGACGCTGGCCGCCGGCGCGCTGGTGCTGGCCGGCGCCGTCGCCGCCGGCCAGCAGCGACGCATCCGCCAGGCGGTCATCCTCAAGGCGCTGGGGGCGACGCGGGGGCAGATCCGCGCCGCCTGGCTGGTGGAGTTCGGGCTGGTGGGTGCGGCGGCCGGCGCCATCGCGGCTCTGGTCGGCACCGCGGCGAGCTGGGCGGTGGTGCATGGGGTGATGGGCGCGCCTTGGGTGTTCCTGCCCGGCACCCTGGCGCTGACGGTGCTGGCCTGCATCGTGCTGATGCTGGCCTTCGGCTACGCCGGCACGGCGGTGGCGCTGCGCGCCAAGGCGGCGCCCCTGCTGCGCAACGAGTAAGCGGCAGACATTACAGCGAATTCGCTTGAACGGCGCGCCCAGGTGTCCAAAATGAGGCACGACAGGCACCAACGCCTGGAAAGGAAACTCTGAACATGGCTTTCAGCCCCGACTACCGGGCCCAGACGGGCGCCACGCGCGGCGTCGACAGCGCCGCGGTGCTCGATGTCGGCCTGCGCGCCTACATGCTTCGCGTCTATAACTGGATGGCCTCGGGCCTGGTGCTGACCGGCATCGTGGCCTACGGAATCTTCGCGAGCCCTGCCCTTTTCAACATCTTCTACCCGCTGGTCGAAACCGCGCGCGGGCCGATGCACGTGCCCGGCGGGTTGGCCTGGATCAGCATGTTCGCGCCGCTCGCCTTCGTCATGGTGTTGAGCATCGGCGTGAACAGGCTCTCCACCACGGCCGTGCAGGCGCTCTACTGGGCGTTCTGCGTGGCGATGGGCGCCAGCCTGACCAACATCTTCATGATCTACACCCACGATTCGATCGCCCGGGTGTTCTTCATCTCGGCCGGCACCTTCGCCGCCATGAGCCTCTACGGCTATACCACCCGCGCCGATCTGACGCGCTTCGGCAGCTTCCTGATCATGGGGCTGTTCGGCATCATCATCGCCAGCCTGGTGAACATGTTCATCGGCAGCTCGGCGGTGCAGTTCGCCATCAGCGTCATCGGCGTGCTGGTCTTCGTCGGCCTGACCGCCTACGACACCCAGCGCATCAAGTCCGACTACGTGCAGGCCGTCTATGCCTACGGGCCGGACGCGGCGGCCAAGCGCAGCGTCTATGACAGCCTGCAATTGCTGCTGAACTTCATCAACCTGTTCATGCTGCTGCTGCAGATCTTCGGCAACCGCAACAACAACTGAGCGGCGCGCGGAACGGCAAAAGGGGCTCCGGTACGAACCGGAGCCCCTTTTTTGTTGCCGCCGGCGCGGGCGGTCAGATCGACTTGAGGAACACCGCGAGCTTGGTGGCGGCGGCCATCTTGTCCGTCTGGTCGAGTGCCGCGAGCTCGGCGGCCAGCCGGTCCATCGCCGACTCGTAGATCTGGCGCTCGGAGAAGCTCTGGTCGGGCTGGCCGGCGTTGCGGTGCAGGTCGCGGACCACCTCGGCGATGGCGATCGGATCGCCGGAATTGATCTTCGCCTCGTATTCCTGCGCCCGGCGCGACCACATGGTGCGCTTGATGCGCGCGCGCCCCTTCAGCACCGCCAACGCCTCGTCGAACATCTTGCGGGTGGCCAGCTTGCGGAGTCCGGCGGTGCGCGCCTTGGCGACCGGCACGCGCAGCGTCATCCGGTTCTCCTCGAAGGTGATGTGGATCAGCTCGAGGCGGTGGCCGGCAATGTCCTCGATGGCGATCTTCTCGACCCGGCCGACCCCGTGGGTCGGATAGACGACGTGGTCGCCCTCGACGAAATGCTCCTCCTTGGCGGCGATCCGCACCGGCATCACCGGCCGGCCATTCTGCATGGTGATGACGCCGGGGCGGGGTTCGGGCGGACGCGCGGACCCGGCCTTGACCTCGGCGGCGGGCTTGGCGGCGGATGAAGGCGAGGTGCTCCGGGTGTCGGGAGTCTCGAGAGCGGCTGGCTGAGCGGTCTGGGGCACGATACTCGGGTGATCCTTGGCAGGCGGTTGGCTGGACGGTGAAACGGTGGGGTGGGCGGCGGCCGGTTGGACCGGCGGCGCGACCGGCTTGGGCGGGGTGGCCGGCTTGGCCGCGGCGGGTGCCGCCGGGGCAAGCGGTTTCGCCTGAGAAGCCGCGGCCTGCTTCGCCGGCGCGGGCGCGGCGGCCTTCGCCGGAGCGGGCGCGACCGGCTTCGCCCGGCCCGCCTTGGCGGTGGGCTTG
>JAGXAV010000267.1 GCA_018971455.1 Rhodospirillales bacterium | reverse complement strand
GGGCACGCAGGCGGTTCCGCTGGTCCTGCTGCTCGGCGTGCTGATCGGCCTCATTCTCGCCTTCCAGTCCCTGGTGCCGATGCGCGAGTTCGGCGCCGACATCTATGTCGCGAGCCTGGTCTCGATCAGCCTGGTGCGCGAGCTGGGCCCGCTGCTGGCCGCCGTCATCCTGGCCGGGCGCACCGGCTCGGCCTTCGCCGCCGAGATCGGCACCATGAAGGTCAACCAGGAGCTCGACGCGCTGGTCACCATGGGGCTCGACCCGGTGACCCTGCTGGTGTTGCCGCGCCTGCTCGCCGCCGTGCTCATCATGCCGGCGCTGGCGGTGGTGATGGATCTCGCCGGCCTGCTGGGCATGGCGGTGGTGCTGGTCGCCAACGGCATCCCGCTGGCGGCGATCGGCAACCAGGTGGCCGACTGGGTGCAGCCGGGCGATCTCTATGGCGGGCTGTCCAAGGCGGCGGTGTTCGGCCTCGCCGTGGCCGCCATCGGCTGCCGCGCGGGCCTCGCCACCGGACTCGGCCCGCGCGCGGTCGGGCTGTCGGCGACAGCGGCGGTGGTCGGCGGGATCGTCGCCACGATCGCGCTGGATGGCGGCTTCGCGGTGCTGTTCTACCGGCTCGGCCTGTGAGCGGGACGCTGATCCGCGCCCGCGGCCTCGCCCAGCGCTTCGGCGGGCGCACGCTGTATCGCGACGTCGGCTTCGAGGTGGCGGCCGGCGAGATCTTCGTCATCCTCGGCGGCTCGGGATGCGGCAAATCCACCCTCATGCGCCAGCTCGTCGGCTTGCAGCCGCCGAGCGCGGGCAGTGTGGAGGTGCTGGGCGCCGACATGTATGCAGGCGGCGCGGACGTGCGGGCCCGCATCGGGGTGATGTTCCAGGGCGGCGCGCTGTTCGGCTCGATGACCCTGCTGGAGAACGTCATGCTGCCCTTGCAGATGCGCACCGGTCTGCCGGCCCATGCCCGCGCCGAGCTGGCGCGCGTCAAGCTCGGGCTGGTCGGGCTCGGCGAGGCGGCGGGGCTGATGCCGGCCGAGATCTCGGGCGGCATGGCCAAGCGGGCGGCGATCGCGCGGGCGCTGGCGCTCGATCCGCCGCTGCTCTTCCTCGACGAGCCCTCGGCCGGGCTCGACCCGATCACCTCGGCGGGGCTCGACCGGCTGATCCTCGACCTGCGGCGCGATCTGGCGGCGACCTTCGTGGTGGTGACGCACGAGCTGGACTCCATCCTCGCCATCGCCGATCGTTGCGTGATGCTCGACCGGCAGGCCGCCGGCATCATCGCCGAGGGTGACCCCAGAACCCTGCGCGAGACCAGCGCGGTGCCGGTGGTGCATGCCTTCTTCCACCGCGAGACCCTGGCATGATCGCCAACAAGGCATTGTTCCTGCGCGTCGGGCTGCTGATCGTGCTCGGTCTCGCCGCGGCGATCGGCCTGGTGCTGTTCCTCGGCCGCAACCGGGTCAGCCAGGGCGCGCGCTACGAGACCTATTTCAGCGAATCGGTCCAGGGCCTCGATGTCGGCGCGCCGGTGAAATTCCGCGGCGTGACGCTCGGCCAGGTGACCGCGATCGGCCTGGTGAGCGCCGCGTACATCAAGGGGCAGACGGCTGAGCTTACGGGCAAGGCCTCGCGGCTGGTGTTCGTGCGCTTCATCATCGACCCCAAACGCGTCGGCCGGGTGCCGGACTCGGCCTCGGCGATCCGGCTCGGGCTGCGGGCGCGGCTGGCGAGTTCGGGCATCACCGGCATCGCCTATCTGGAGCTCGACTTCGTCGATCCCGTGAAGTTCCCGGCCCTCACCGTGCCGTGGACGCCGCAGGAGACCTATATCCCGTCCATGCCGAGCACCATCGCCCAGGTGCAGGACGCCGCCGAGGCGCTGCTCGCCAAGATCAACAAGATCGACATCGTCCACCTCAGCAATTCGTTACAGAGAGTGCTGGACGATCTGCACACCACGCTCTCGACCGGCGATGCGCACGCCGCACTCGCTGCCGCCACCAGCCTGCTCGACACGGTGCGCGCCAGCGTGGCGGCGGCCGACCTGCCCGGATTGTCCGCCGATCTCGCGCGCACCTCGGCCGCGGCGCGGAGCACGCTGGCGGGACAGCAGACGCGGGAATTGCTGGCCGCCGGCACGCAGGCGGCGACGCGGCTGGCCGCGGTGGAGGCACGGCTTCCGGCGCTGCTGGCGGCGCTTCAGACCACGCTGGACCGCGCCGATGGCGGGCTGGCGGACACGCTGGCAGCCCTCGCCCCGGTGTTGCGCGACGCGCAGAGCGCCGTGGCTAATCTGCGCGCGGCCAGCGAAACCCTGCGGCGCGACCCGGCCGCCCTGCTGCTGAGCGCGCCGCCCCCCCATCGCGAGGTGCCGAAATGAAGCGACGCCTGGTGCTGGCCGCCCCGCTTGCTCTCGCCGGCTGCGGCCTGTCGTCCCGCCCCTATGCCGAAAAGCGGCAATGGCCCTTGGTGGTGGCGCGGCCGGCCGCCCTGCCGCCGCGCCCGCATGGCCGGGTGCTGGAATTGCGCACGCTGCGGGCCGGGCCGGGGCTGGAGTCGCGCGGGCTGCAAACGGTGCAGGCCGATGGCAGCATCCGCACGGCCTTCTACGAGGAATGGATCGCCGCCCCCGCCGAGCTGGTGGAAGACCAGCTGCGGCGCTGGCTCGCGGCGAGCGGCCTGTTCGCGGCCGTCGTCTCGCCCGGCAGCCGCGCCCTGCCGGACTGGGCGATGGAGGGCGAACTGACCGCCTTGTGGGCCGCCACGCCGCCGCTGCCGGCGCGCGCGGCGATCGGGCTGACGGTCGTGGGTGCGCGCGGGGCGGCCCCGGTGGTGCTGCAGCAACGCTTCGTCGCCACCCGCGCCCAGACCGCCCCGGGCTCGCAGGCCGCCGTGGCCGCCCAGGAGGCGGCGCTGGCCGAGGTGTTCACCGCCATCGAGGCGGCATTGCGCGCGGTGGTCTAGCTCCCGCGCGCGCAACGATCGCCGGCCGCCCCGTTACCCGCCGGCGTCCAGCGCCTCGCGTGCCGCGGTGGCCAGGGCGTCGGCGCGCTCGTTCATCGGGTCGCCAGCATGGCCGCGCACCCATTTCCATTCCACCTCGTGCGGGCCCGCCGCGTCCAGCAGGCGGCGCCAGAGATCCATGTTGGCGACCGGATCGCCCGCCGCGTTGCGCCAGTTCCGCCGCACCCAGCCGGTATGCCAGCGGGTGATTCCGTTGCGCACGTATTCGCTGTCCGTGTACAGCACCACGTGGCAGGGGCGCCGCAGCGCCTCGAGCGCCGCCGCCGCCGCCGTGAGTTCCATGCGGTTGTTGGTGGTCGCGCTCTCGCCGCCCGACAAGGACCGTTCGGCATCCTTGAAGCGCAGGATCGCGGCCCACCCGCCCGGCCCGGGATTGGGCTTGCACCCGCCATCCGTCCACACCTCCACCAGCGTGTCAGAGCCCATAGGCGGCTTCGTCACGGGCGGCGAGGTGGAAGCGCAGGCGGCGGACGTAATCGAGCGGATCCTTGCGGGTCACCAACGCGCCCGCGGGCGTGTTGATCCAGTCGTACAGCCGGGTCAGCGCGAAGCGGATCGCCGCACCCTGGCACAGCACGGGCAAGGCCGCGCGCTCGGCCGGGGTCAGCCTGCGGCCGGCATCGTAGGCGCCGAGCAGCGCGCGCGCCTTGGTGACGTTGAAGGAAAAATCCGCCTCGAAGCACCATGCATTGAGGCAGATGGCCACGTCGTAGGCCAGCAGATCGGTGGCGGCGAAGTAGAAATCGATCAACCCCGAAACCGCCCCGTCGAGGAAGAACACGTTGTCGGGAAACAGATCGGCATGGATGTGCCCCCGCGGCAGGTCCGCGGGCCACGCGGCCAGAATCCGCGTCACCGCCGCGCGCAACTCGCCGGCCAGCTCCGCCGGGATGGACGCAGCCTCGCCAGCAGTGGCGCCCAGCTCGCCGGGCCGAGCGCGTTGGCGCGCCTCGGCGCATAATCCGCGCCGGCCCGGTGCAGGGCGGCGAGGGCGGCACCCAGCGGGGCGCAATGTTCCGGGCGCACCC
>JAGXAV010000266.1 GCA_018971455.1 Rhodospirillales bacterium | reverse complement strand
CGAGGCGTTCGCGATTGCAGGGGCCGTTGCCGGCGATGACGCGGGCGAACTCGTCCCAGTCGATCGGGCCGTGCAGCCAGTTGCCGTCCTCGAAGCGCAGAGCGGGGTCGGGCAGGGTGAGGCCGAGGAACTGCGCCTGCGGCACGGTGGCGTTGATGAATTTCTGGCGCAGCTCGTCATTCGAAAAGCGCTTGATCTTCCAGCGCATCGAGGCGTCGGAGTGCTGCGAGTTGGTGTCGGGCGGGCCGAACATCATCAGGCATGGCCACCAGAACCGGTTCAGCGCGTCCTGCGCCATGGCCTTCTGCTCGGCATTGCCGCGGCACAGCGTCAGCATGATTTCGTAGCCCTGGCGCTGATGGAAGCTCTCCTCCTTGCACACGCGGATCATCGCGCGCGCATAGGGGCCGTAGGAGCAGCGGCAGAGCGGGATCTGATTCATGATCGCCGCCCCGTCCACCAGCCAGCCGATGGCGCCCATGTCGGCCCAGCTCAGCGTCGGGTAGTTGAAGATCGATGAATACTTCGCCCGGCCGGACAGCATCTGGTCCACCAGCTCCTCGCGCCCGGTGCCCAGCGTTTCGGCGGCGGCGTAGAGGTAGAGGCCGTGGCCGCACTCATCCTGCACCTTGGCAAGCAGGGCGGCCTTGCGGCGCAGCGAGGGGGCGCGGGTGATCCAGTTGCCTTCCGGCAGCATGCCGACGATTTCGGAATGGGCGTGCTGGGAGATCTGGCGGGTGAGGGTGCGGCGATAGGCGGCGGGCATCCAGTCATTCGCCTCGATGCGGTCCTCGGCATCGATGCGCGCCTGGAACCGCGCCAAGGCCTCGGCATCTTCCAGCCCGCGCGGCTCGGCTTCGGCCTGCTGATTGAGCGCCTGGGTGTACATGCGTGAGCTCCCCCTCCCGCGGATTGCTGATGGCATATATCACAAAAAATAATGCTATCAAGAAATTTCGTAACATGTTGCGGCGCAGCACAGGCGGTGCCCGCCACGTCGCGCGCGCTAATTGGAAAAGCGGTTGAAAATCAGCTTGTTGGCGGGGAGGGGGGTCCCGGCCTCGCCGACCGCGTTTGCGTCGAGCCACGTCTCGGAGGGGGGGAGGATGGCGCGATAGACCTCCGCGCAGAGCGTGCGGGCGGCGTCGCCGGGCCAGCCCTGCGGCAGCACCAGGGCGGGCAGCAGCGGATCGCGCAGCACGATGCGGCGGTATTCGTGGATCAGCAGCACGCGCGCGGCCATGGCGTCGATCGGGCAGAGCGTGGCGCCGGCGCGCAGGGCGTCGCGCAGCGGTGTGAAGGTGGCCACGAAGCCGGCATAGGCGCCGCCCAGTTCGGCGAGCGGCCAGGCGCGGGCGGCGAGGGTGTGCAGCGTCGGCCCGTCGCCCTCGGCGCGCAGGCGCAGGCCGGCGATCGTCACCGGGCGCGGCGCCAGCCAGACCCCCGGCGCGATGGCGCCGCAGCCGGCCTGCTGCATCGTCGCGCGGTCGGCCTGCTCGGGCAGGAGCAGCTCGAAGAAGCCCTGCCAGGGTTCCGGCTGGGCGCTGTAGATCCGCCGCGCCGCGGCCTCGAACGGGGCGCGGCCCTTGGCGCGCAGGCGGTAGAAGCTGTTGCGCCCGACGCGCGTGCGTTCCAGCCAGCCATCGGCGGCGAGGCGCGACATCGCCGTGCGGACGACGCCCTCGCCGATGTCGAGCGCCTGGAAGAACGCCAGCAGCGTGCCGAGCCACACCGCGCCGCCGCGCGGCACCACGGCGTCGCCATAGAAGGTGATGATCAGCGACCAGGTGCGCGACGGCTTGTCGCGCAGGTGGGACAGGATCGGGGCCAGCGCCGGCGTCACGCCATCGGCCCCAGGGCGCGCCGCGCCGCCGCTTCGCCGCCGGACAGGATGAGGTGGGAGGCGAGCCGCGCATAGGCGCCGCGCGACAGGCCGCGCCCCTCGCGAAACCAGAGATAATGCCAGTTGATCATGCCGAACCAGGACATCGTCAGCGGCTTGAGCGCCGCGGTCCCGGCGATGTCCGGCAGCGCCGCGGCGATCGCGCCGGCGGCGATGTCCACCAGCCTGCGCTCGAGCTGGCGCAGGATCGCCTGCCGCTCATCGGGCAGCAGGTGCAGATTGGCCAGCTGGACCTGATGCTCGGCATGGGAGTCGCGATAGACGTCGAGCAGCGCCTCGCCCATGGCCAGCAGCAGCGGCGCGCCGGGCGCGGTGGCACCCGCGACGGCCTCCGCCCGCGCCACCAGCTCGCCCAGATGGCTGTGCAGGATGTCGAACAGCACGGCTTCCTTGTCGGGGTAGTAGTGATAGAGCAGCGCCTTGGACACGCCGCAGGCCTCGGCGATCATGCTGATCGAGGTGCCGGTATAGCCGTGTCGCGCGAAAAGCTGCGCGGATCGGCGCAAGATCACATCCCGCTTTTCGGCGTAATCCAGGGCGCGGGTCCGGGCCATCGGCCACAGAAATCCTTGTGGTGAGGGGGTGATTGGAGGCTCAGGTGATTACCAAACAATAGGTGATCGGTCGATCAACGATTGGCGGGGCCCGCGGCCTGCCGCTGCCGGTTGCCGAAGCGTATGGACTTGGCCCGGTCCGCGGTGTCTCATCGGCCGCGCCGCGCGGGCGGCCCCGCAGCCGCCGGCCGAAGGCGCAGGAGAGCCGCGATGCACGCCGCCACCAACCCGCCGCCAATCGGACCATCGCAGCGGAGCGGCCGGTTGTGACGGACAGGCGCCTGCCGTTCGGGCGCGTCGCCAGGCCGCCGCACCCTGTCGAGCGGCAATCGCCGCTGCCGGCGCACCGGCCCAAACCGGAGGAGGACGACCCCGGCACGTCGGCCGCCATCCAGGCGATCCTGGCCAACCCGGGGTATCTGCCGGCCGATCAGGACGTCGAGTTCCTCCGCCGCAACGACACGCGGGGCGTGCGGCTGCAACTCGATTATCAGAAGGCCGAGCTGCTCCTCGAGGGCCATGGCGTGGCCCATACCATCGTCGTCTTCGGCAGCACCCGCATCACCGAACGTCGGGCCGCGCAGCGCCTGGTCGAGACCGCCGCCGCGGCGCTGGCCGCGGCCCCCGACGATCCCGCGCGCCGGCACCGGCTGGAGGTGGCCGAGCGGCTGCTCGCGAACAGCCGCTACTACGATCTGGCGCGGCAATTCGGCGCCCTGGTCGCGGCCGATAGCGGGCGGGCCCATGGCGGGCCGATGCTGGTGGTGACCGGCGGCGGGCCGGGCATCATGGAAGCGGCCAATCGCGGCGCCCACGACACGGGCGGGCGCTCGATCGGCCTCAACATCACCCTGCCGCACGAGCAATATCCCAATCCCTATGTCACGCCGTCGCTGTGCTTCCAGTTCCATTACTTCGCCATCCGCAAGCTGCATTTCCTGCGCCGGGCACGGGCGCTGGTCATCTTCCCCGGCGGCTACGGCACGCTCGATGAGTTTTTTGAGGTCATGGCGCTGGTGCAGACCCGCAAGATGCGCCCCTTGCCTGTGGTGCTGGTGGGCGAGGCGTTCTGGCGGCGCGCGCTCGATGTGGATTTCCTGGTCGAGCAGGGCACCATCGACCCGGAGGACCGTGATCTGTTCTGGTACGCGGAAACCGCCGAGGAGATCTGGGGCGGCATTCAGCGGTGGTACGAGATGACCGGCACGCCGCTGCTGCGCGCGGCCACGGAGGGGACGCCATGAAGATCTCGTTTCACGGTGCCGCGCGCACCGTGACCGGCTCGTGCCATCTGGTGGAGGCGTGCGGCAAGCGCATCCTGATCGATTGCGGCCTGTTGCAGGGTGGGCATGAGCTGGAGGCGCAGAATGGCGAGCCGTTCGGCTTCGATGCGGCGAGCATCGACCTGGTGCTGCTGACGCACGCGCATCTGGACCATTGCGGGCGGCTGCCGCTTCTGGTGCGGCGCGGATTTCGCGGGGAGATCGTCGCCACCGCCGCCACGCGGGACCTCGCGCGCCTGGTGCTGCTCGACGCCGCGCATTTGCAGGAGGAAGAGGCCCGCCGGCGCACCCGCCACACCCGCCGCCACGGCCGCCA
>JAGXAV010000265.1 GCA_018971455.1 Rhodospirillales bacterium | reverse complement strand
CAGCGCCGGTACTCCGGCGAGTCGCGGTCGAGTTGCCGCTTGAGGCTCTCGAGGTGCAGCCGCGCGCTCTCGCGGTTGCCGGCATTGTCGCCGCCGCGCATCTGCGCGTAGGTCCGTGCCGCGACTGCCGCCGGCACCGGGCGCAGTGCCCGCCCGGTGGACAGGGCGAGCCGCTCGGCCTCGCAGGCGCGCTCCAGGTAATAGAGATCGTCCCACGCCTCGGCGATGGTCGCGCCGACCACCACGATGCCATGGTTCTTCATGAATACCACGTCGGCATCGCCCAGCGTGGCGGCGATCCGGTCGCCCTCGGCCTCGTCGAGCGCCAGGCCGTTGTAATCCTCGTCCACCAGCGTCCGGCCGTAGAATTTCAGGGAGGATTGGATCGACCAGGACAGCGGCGGCCCGTCCAGCATGGCCAGTGCGGTGGCGTTGGGCATGTGGGTGTGGAAGGCGGCGCGCGCGCGCGGCGCCTTCAGGTGCAGGCGGGCATGGATGAAGAAGGCGGTGTCCTCGGGCACGCCCGCGCCCTCGACGACGTGGCCCTCGAAATCGCAGATCAGCAGCCGGCTCGCGGTGATCTCGTCGAACGCCCAGCCATAGGGATTGACCACGAACAGGTCATCGCGCCCGGGCACCATGGCCGAGAGATGGTTGCAGATGCCCTCGTGCAGACCCAGGCGGGCGGCGCCGCGGAAACAGGCGGCGAGATCGACCCGAATCTGCCACAGGGCATCGCGGTCGATCGTGGCAAGGCGGGGGTCGGTCATGATGGCGGCTCCTCGGCGCGGCAAAACTTGCAGGAACGCCGGGGCTGGGCAAGATGGCGGCGCAGCGAAAGGACGGAAATGAGCGCGCAGACCAACCAGACGATCGACGGCGCCCGGCTGTGGGACAGCCTGATGGACATGGCGCGCTTCGGCGCCACCCCGAAGGGGGGCGTGCGGCGTCTGACCCTGACCGATATCGACCGCCAGGGCCGCGGCCATTTCGCGGCCCTGTGCGAGGCGGCCGGGCTCAGCCTGCGGGTGGATGCCATCGGCAACATGTTCGCCCGCCGCGAGGGGCGTGATCCGTCGCGCCTTCCGGTGTTGATGGGCAGCCACCTCGACAGCCAGCCCTCGGGCGGGAAATTCGACGGCGCGCTCGGCGTCATCGCCGGGCTCGAAGTGATGCGCAGCCTGAACGATCTCGGCATCACCACCGAGGCGCCGATCGAGCTGGTGAACTGGACCGATGAGGAAGGCAGCCGCTTCGGCCACAGCCTCATGGGCTCGGGCGTCTGGGCCGGGGTTTATCCGCTCGAAAAGGTCTATTCGCTGGCCGACCTCGATGGGGTCACGGTGAAATCGGCGCTCGAGGATATCGGCTATGCCGGGCCCGAGCGCGCCCAGGCCTTTCCGGCCGATGCCTATTTCGAGCTGCATATCGAGCAGGGGCCGATCCTCGAGCGCGAGGGCAAGGCGATCGGCATCGTCACCGGCGCGCAGGCCCAGGTGTGGTACGACGCGGTGTGCATCGGGCAGGACTCGCATGCCGGCACCACCCCGCCCTCGGCGCGGCGCGATGCGCTCGTCTGCGCGGCGCGCATCATCGACCTGGTGGACCGGCTGATGCGCGCGCGCGGCGAAGATGGGCGCGGCACCGTGGGCCAGCTTCAGGTGCTGCCCAACAGCCGCAACGTCATCCCGGGCGAGGTTCGTTTCTCGGTGGAGTTCCGTCATCCGAGCGGGGCGGAGATCGATCGCCTAGCGGCGGAGTTCGCCCCTGCGGCCGGAGCGATCGCGGCGTCCTGCGGCGTGCGGCTCGATCTGACCGAGCTGTTCCGCATTCCCATGCAGCCTTTCGATGCGGGCTGCGTGGCGCTGGTGCGCGCGGCGGCCGCGCGCCATGGGCTGGCGGCGCGCGACATCGTCTCCGGCGCCGGGCATGACGCGGTGTATGTCGCGCGCCACGTGCCTACGGCGATGATTTTCACCCCGTGCAAGGACGGGCTGAGCCACAACGAGGCCGAGAGCATCGAGCCCGAGGAGGCGCGGGCCGGCTGCCAGGTGCTTTTCGATGCGGTGGTGGCGCGCGCCAACCGCGCGCTGTGATCAGCGCCCCCTGGCCGGTGACGGCCAGGGGGCAGTGCGTCAGTCGGCGGCGAGCGCCATCGTCTTGCGGGCCATAGTCTTCTTCACATGGTCCTCGACGGCGTCTGAGACCTGCTCGGCGTGGCTGGCGAAGACGTGGTCGGCACCCGGGAAGATGCGGTAATCGACCTGCACGTTCTTCTGCGTGTTGAGCTTGTCCACCAGCTTGCGGACGGCCGGCTCGGGCACCAGCTCATCGGAGTCGCCGTGCAGCATCAGCCCGCCGCAGGGGCAGGGGGCAAGGAAGCCGAAATCATAGTGGTTGGCCGGCGGCGCCACGCTGACCCAGCCGGAAATCTCCGGCCGGCGCATCAGCAGCTGCATGCCGACGAACGCGCCGAACGAATAGCCGGCAATCCACAGCCCGCCGGAGCTCGGGTTCACCGCCTGCATCCAGTCCAGCGCGCCGGCGGCATCGCTGATCTCGCCGATGCCGCCATCGTAGCGGCCCTGGCTGCGGCCGACGCCGCGGAAATTGAAGCGCATGACCGAGAAGCCAAGCTTCTGAAATGACTGGTACATCGCATAGGCGATGCGGTTGTTCATGGTCCCGCCATGCAGCGGATGCGGGTGCAGGATCAGCGCGAGCGGAGCGCCGGTCTCCTTGGAGTGGTGGTATCGCCCCTCAAGCCGGCCGTCCGGGCCGGCAAACATGACCTCAGGCATGGTGTTCCAATATCCGTTTCTGTTCGCGCGCGCCTGAACCCGGCTGCGCTGAAGCTGCAAATGGGACAAAAACCCTAACGCCGGCACCCTGGCGGCGGTTCACCCAACATGTATGGTCGCGACCCTCATCATGCCTCCCGCCGGCGGCCAAGGAGACCATCGTATTACGAATGGGTGACCTGTTCTTTCGCCCGGGCCACGCGCCGCGGCGTCTCGCCCCGGCACAAATCCACCCTCGCGGAAATCCCGCCCAAACCCCACAGCGCTGCTGATGGACCTGCTTCAACCGAAGATACGCCACCCCATATCTCGGTTTACGCCACCCTCCCCGGCCAGAGCGGGAGAGGTTGCGCCGCTCCAGGTGGGGCCGCTAGACCTTGAGCGGCGAGACTATAGGTCCGTGGTCCGGTCTTTCATATTGGAAATGTCGCATGGCCTTCATGTTTCTGCGCGAGACGGTCCGGGCCTACCGCGAGAAGGACCCGGCGGCACGCTCCGATCTCGAGGTGCTGCTCTGCTATCCGGGGCTGCACGCCCTGCTCTGGCATCGCATGGCGCATGCCGTCTGGCGGCGCGGCCTGCGCCTGCCCGGGCGGCTGCTGTCCCATCTTGGCCGCTTCCTGACCGGCATCGAGATCCATCCTGCCGCCCGCATCGGCCGACGGCTGATCATCGACCATGGCATGGGGGTGGTGATCGGCGAGACCGCCGAGATCGGCGATGACGTCTATCTGTACCACCAGGTCACGCTCGGCGGCACCTCGCTGGCCCATGGCAAGCGCCACCCGACCATCGGCAACAACGTCATCATCGGCGCCGGCGCCAAGATCCTCGGGGCCATCACCGTGGGCGACAATGCCCGCATCGGCGCCAATGCGGTGGTGCTGAAGGCGGTGCCGGCCGGCGCCACCATGGTCGGCATCCCGGCGCGCCCGGTGGAGAGGATGCCGGCGCGCGACCGCGAAAACCCGCCATTCGACGCCTATGGCACGCCGCTCGAGGGCGTCGTCGATCCGATGCTCTGCGAGCTGGAGACGCTGCGCGCCGAGCTGTCGGAGTTCGAGGCGAGGGTGGCCTGCGTGGTCGATCCGCTGCCGCCCGGCGGCTCGCGTCCGGCCCCGCAGGACAGCCAGCGCGTCGGCGAATGACCTATCTCGACGCCAATGCCAGCGAGCCTCTGCGCCCGGGGCCGCGCGCCGCCCTGCTCGCCGCCCTGGAGCAACCGGGCAATCCGTCCTCCGTGCACGCGGCCGGCCGTGCGGCGCGGCGGATCGTCG
>JAGXAV010000264.1 GCA_018971455.1 Rhodospirillales bacterium | reverse complement strand
TGGCCGCGAGCCAGGCGAGGAAGTCCAGCACCAGGGATTCGGGCACATCGGCCATGGGTGGATCATAGCGGAACCGCCGCCGACGCGGAATCCTTCAGAGCAACGCCCGATCTGATGAGTCCATCCGGTCGGATCGTGCTCTTAGGCGGCCATGGACGTGCTCAGCAATTCGCGCAGCCGGGCGGCGGCGGCGGCGCCCTTGAGCGCCTCGCGCCAGAGCTGCTCGGCGACGCGCTGGTGGGCGGCAATGGCCTCGTCGGCGCCGGTGATCATGGCCACGCCGGCAGGCAGCGGCGGGGGCGTGTCCGGGCGGAACGGGTTGATGGACAGCATGGCGCGGTCGCGCGCGCGCAGAATCTCGAAGCTGCCGGTCGGTTCGCTGACCGGCAGGATCCCGATCTGGAGCCCCATCGGCTCGGCCTCCATGACCTCGGCGATGTGGGTCAGCTCGGCGGCGGCCGCCTGGCGGCACAGGCGGCGGGTGCGGTCGCTGACGGCGATGGCCGGCGCCACGCCGAGTTCGAGGAACTGGCGGATGCGGGCGGCCGGCAGCATGGCGATGATACCGGGCTTGCGCTGGGCATACATCCGCTTGCGGGCGGCGAGGATGCCGAGCACCTGCTCGGCGTTGACGCGCAGCGCCGCGCGCTCGGCGCCGGCGGCCTCGGCGGTGTCTTCGAAGGCCATCGCCAGCGCCTTGTCGTAGGCGTCGGTCGTGGTCAGGAAACAGACCGGGACATCGACCTGGAGGATCTGGTCGGCGGTCTCCTCGATCTGGCGGATCCGCTCGAGATAGCCGACCGGGCGGCTGTAATACTCGACGCCGATGCCGAGCAGGGAGAGCGGCGAGATTTTGAGCAACTCGGCAAGGCGCTGGATGGTGTCCAGCTTGATGACCTCGCCTTTCTCATAGCGATAGAGCGCCGCGCGGGAGACGCCGAGGCGGGCGGCGATCTCCTCGGCCCGCAGGCCCGATTCCAGCCGGTAGGCCCGCAATTGCTGGCCAATTTCGGTAAATCGCATGCGTCCGGACCCTTCCGCTGGCTGAGACACGGCAAGCCTCGAGATGCCGTGTCTCAGTTTCTGCCAACCGGAGCCTAGATGCTAAGGCAGGGTTAACTCAACCCCGAACTCGCGTCAAAAACATCGAATTAACGCAAATATGACGTCTCGCTAGCTCCCCGCCATGCCGGCCATCGCCTCGACCGCACGAACCAGGGCCGAATGATCCTGGTCGGCGCCGCCCTGGGCGACGACGGCGGAGAACATCTGCTGGGCAATCGCGGTGTTCGGCAGGGCCATGCCCATCTCGCGCGCCGCCGACAGGGCGAGGTTGAGGTCCTTCTGGTGCAGCCGCACTCTGAAGCCGGGCTGGAAGGTGCGGTTGATCATGCGCTCGGCATGCACTTCGAGAATCCGCGAGGCGGCGAAACCGCCCATCAGCGCCTGCCGCACGCGGGCGGGATCGGCCCCGGCCTTGGCGGCGAAGGTCAGCGCCTCGGCCGCCGCCTGGATGTTCAGCGCCACGATGATCTGGTTGCACACCTTGCACACCTGGCCGGCGCCCGCTTCGGCGCCGACATGGGTGATGTTCTTGCCCATCGCCTCGAACAGCGGCAGGGCGCGGGCGAAGGCCGCCTCCGACCCGCCGGCCATGATGGTCAGGCTGGCATTCTTGGCGCCCACCTCGCCACCGGAGACCGGCGCATCGACGTAGTCGCAGCCCATCGCCGCGATGCGGGCGGCGAAATCCCTGGTGGCGATCGGGCTGATCGAGGACATGTCGATCACCAGCTTGCCGCGCGCCAGCCCCTCGGCCACGCCATGGGCACCGAACAGCACGCGCTCGACATCCGGCGTATCGGGCAGCATGAGGACGATGATGTCGGCCTGCTCGGCCACCGCGGCGGCATCGCCCAGCACGCGGGCGGCGGCGCGCAGTTCCTGGGTCAGGCTGCCGCGGTCGGGGATGAACAGCTCGTGCCCGGCGGATTTGAGGTTGAGCGCCATCGGGCGGCCCATGATGCCCAGGCCGATGAATCCGATCTTCATGTTCTTCTGTCCTCTCTTCAAACGCCGTAGCGGGTGCGCCACGCGAGCCCGGCGACGGTGTCGCCGGCGGGGCGGTATTCGCAGCCGATCCAGCCCTTGTAGCCGAGCTCGTCGATGCGGCGCAGCACGTAGTCCCAGGCAATCTCCCCGGTGCCCGGCTCGTTGCGGGCCGGCACGTCGGCGAGCTGCATGTGCGCGATGATCGGCATGTGGGCCTCCATCCGCTTGGTGATGTCGCCCTCGGTGACCTGGCAGTGGTAGATGTCGAATTGCAGCCCGACGCGCTCGGCGCCGAGGGCGGCGATCACCGCCGCGCCCTGGGCCATGGTGTTGAGGTGAAAGCCCGGCATGTCGCGGTGGTTGATCGGCTCGATGGCCAGGCGGATGCCGGCCGGATGGGCGCGCTCGGCGGCCCAGGCGAGGTTGGCGGCGTAGCACGCGGCCGCCGTGGCGTGCGGCGTGCCGGCGGGCGGGATGCCCGCCATGACGTGCACCAGCTTGCACTCGAGGGCGGCGGCATAGTCGAGCGCGCGGGCGACGCCTTCGCGAAACTCCCGCTCGCGGCCGGGCAGCGAGGCGGTGCCGCGCTCGCCGCCGGCCCAGTCGCCCGGCGGCATGGTGAACAGCACCTGGGCCAGCCCGTTGGCGGCGAGGCGCTTCTTCAGCTCGGCGGCCGGATACTCGTAGGGAAACAGGAACTCGACGGCGGTGAAGCCGGCCCGCGCCGCCGCGTCGAAGCGGTCGAGGAAGGGCACTTCGTTGAACATCATCGACAGGTTGGCGGCCAGGCGCGGCATGGCATTCTCTCCCCAAGGCGGGCGGAAGCTAGCCGCTGGGCGCGGGCTTGACCAGATGGTAGCGATCCCAGGAGCCGGGAGGACGTCAGGCGCCCGCGAGGTGGCTGGCCAGGCTGGCGGCGATCGGCTGGCCGGTATTGCCCTCGTAATAGGAGAAGGCGGGCGACGGGTTGACCTCGAAGCAGGTCGCCTGGCCGTCGGCGCCGATGCGCAGATCGATGCCGGCGAAGATCAGGCCGAGACCGGCCGTGAGCGCCACGCAGCGCGCGGCGAGGTCGGCTGGCAGCTCGGTGGCGCGCAGGGTGGTGCTGCCGCCCTGCTGGCGGGCATAGCGGTAATCGGTCACGTCGCTGATGATTTCGGTGGCATGGACGTCGTGGTCGATGACGTGCACGCGCACGTCGCGCCCTTCCACCAGGGCCTGGAACTGCACCGGGCACCAGCCGATATCGTCGAGCCGGGCCACATCGTCCTCGTCCAGCGCCTTGACGATGGAGCGCACGCCGCTCATCGATTTGTAGATGATCGCACCGTGGGCGCGGCGGAAGGCCAGCACCTCGGCCGGGTCGTTGGTGATCAGCGTCTCCGGCACGCGCAGGCCGTGTGCCGCGATGAGCTGGGCCTGGTAGGGCTTGGAGCCGTTGGAGCCTTGCGGATCGGAGCGGTTGACGACCCGCGCATCGGCGATCTCGATCCAGCGATAGAGCGCGTCGTGCAGCGCGCGGGCGTGGCGGCGCGCGGGCGAGAGATCCGGCTCGTCCTCGAGCTCGGGCAGGATGCGGTCATCCATCAGGCGCAGATAGACGGCCGTGATGGCACGCAGGTCGAACTCTTCCGCATCGAGCCGCAGCGTTCCGCCGACCCCCGTGGCACCGACCTCGAACTCCATGGCGCAGGCGGCGCAGCGCCGCTGGTCGAACAGGCGCCACGGCGCGCCGCGCGCGTCCAGCGCGGCACCCAGCATGGCCAGCGGGCGCTCGCTGGCGATGCCGCCGAGCAGGATCATGGCCGCAACGCCCGCGCCAGGGCTTCGGCCAGTTCCATCCAGCCGCGGCTCAGCTCCGGCGCGACCGAGGCGGCGACCATGCGCCACTGCCCGGCCTCATCAGGGGCGAAGTCGATCCCCAGCAGCGGGCAGCCGGCGGCCTCGGCCAGGCGCCGGCAGGCCGGACCATGGGCCGTGACCAGGGCCGGCGGGCCGATCACCTCCGCGCCGACCACGAAGAGCGTGCGCGCCCGCG
>JAGXAV010000263.1 GCA_018971455.1 Rhodospirillales bacterium | reverse complement strand
TCAACACTTCAAGGTGCTGGCCGATTTCGACGATGACGTGGGCCGCTCTCCGAGCAGCGAGGCGATGCTGGCGCGCATGATCGGCTCCGTCGCGGCCGCCGAGGGCCTGCGTCCGCTTGATCGGCCCGCTGTCGCGCGCGCCGTTGAGCACGCCGCGCGGCTCGCCGATGACGCCGACAAGCTTACACTTCTCGCCGAGCAACTGCACGATTTGGTGGCCGAGGCCGACCACTGGGCCGCCAAAGCCGGCCGCAGCGTCGCAACACGCGCTGATGTGGAGCAAGCAATCGAACAGCAGATCTATCGCGCCGCACGTGTGCGGGAACGAAGCCAGGAAATGATCCTGCGCGACATCGCGCTGATCGATACCAAAGGCAGCTGTATCGGACAGCTCAATGGATTGAGCGTGCTTATGCTGGGCGGTTACGCCTTTGGCCGCCCCTCGCGCATAACGTGCCGCGTCCGACCCGGCAATGGACGGATCGTCGACATCGAGCGGGAGGTCGAACTTGGTGGACCGCTGCACTCGAAAGGCGTGTTGATCTTGTCGGGCTTCCTGAGCGGACGCTACGCCCTGGACGCTCCGATGTCCCTCTCGGCCAGCCTCGTGTTCGAGCAATCCTACGGCGGGGTCGAGGGAGACAGCGCCTCATCGGCGGAACTTTATGCGCTCCTCTCAGCGATCTCCGGTCTTCCCTTGCGTCAGGACCTCGCCGTAACGGGATCGGTCAACCAGCATGGGCAGGTTCAGGCGATCGGTGGCGTGAACGAGAAAATTGAGGGCTTCTTCGATATCTGCACCGCGCGTGGCCTCACGGGGACCCAAGGTGTGCTAATCCCGCAGGCGAATGTACAGCATCTGATGCTGCGTGCCGATGTTGTCGCAGCTTGTTCGGCCGGCCGATTCGCAATTCATGCAGTGCGGACGATCGACGAAGGCATCGCTTTACTGACTGGCATGCCGGCCGGCATACGCAATCCCGCGGGAGGATATCCGCCCGGTACTGTCAATGCCGCTGTTGAAACCCAGCTCAACCGCTTCGCGGAACTGCGCCGACGGGCGGGCGACGGAGGCGAGGGAGAAGTAGAACGGAGGCGCGAAAAGCCGTGAGCGAGCCAGCACATCCGCCTTTCCGCCGACTCATCCTGCGGCTGGAAAATGTCGAACCGACTCCGCAGATGGCGCGTGCCGCAGGCCAGTTTGCGCATCTACTCGGCTTGCACCTCCACAGCATTTTTCTCGTGGACGAGGCCGTTTTTGGATTGGCACAGCTGCCCTTCACACGGGAGTTGCGCCTTCCGGGGCATGAGTGGCACCCGCTCGACCCAGACCGCCTCGCCGCGGAGCTTGACCAGGCGGCATCGCGCGCGCAGCGCATCGTCAGCGATGCCGTTCACGTCCTGGGCCTGAACGCAGCCTTCGAAGTGGTCCGCGGGGACCCGGCCTCTTGCCTGTCCGCCTTTCGCGACGCCGATGACATCCTGGCCGTGATGGCGTCGGCCACTGCGCAGGTTGGATCCCACCGCCCGTTCAGGAATCCTCTGGACTCTCTGGTTCTTGTGCTGCCGGCCCATCCAGCCGAATGGCAGGGGCCCATCGCAATCGTGCTCGATGGCGCGGGCGGCCCTGCTCTACCACTGGCCGCGCGCCTCGCGATCGCCGCCGACGCCGGGCTTCTCTTGTTTGGGGTCACACCAGCCGTCCTCGACGCGGGGCTGTCCCATGCCAGCGCGCTTGGCGTTCCCAAAGAACGGGTCACAACACGCTTATTGTCGGCCATGGAGGAAGAAGCCATCGTACAAGCGGCTCGAAACTCAGGTTCGCGCCTGCTCGTCGCCAGCAGGTCCATCACGACCGACGACCCTGAAGCGGTCGCCTCGCGCTTGGCGCGAGCGACGGATTTGCCCGTTCTGCTCGCATAACCTCCTGCCCACCACCTTTCACTTACCCCTTGTTTACCAAAACCCCCTAACCTGCGCGCCATGATCTCGTCTGGTTCCCTGTCGGCTCTGTCCACAAACCTCCAGCAGGGCGGCGTTCGCGCGCCAGCAATCACACCCAGATCGGTGCAGACTGCGCGGGCGGAAATTCAAGGCGACCCACCGTCGATGCTGGCACGGTCCAACACAGCTGGGGCAGTACGCACCACCCCAGGCACAACACCACCAGGCCAGATCCTGCCTCGCGGCTCGTTGCTCGACTTGTCGGTTTAACTTTGGCGCCGATCATAGGCTCCAGCGCAAACCACAATTCTGGCAAGGCTTTGGCGGCGTTTCGCCAAGCAGATCGGCCCGGAACTCTTGATAGGCGGAACCACTCCAGATCTCACGCAAGGTCTGTTGTGTGGCATCGCCCAAGGTGTAACTCTCATAGCCACGAGCTGAGAAAGGTGCGATGCAGCATGGCAACGCGCGCCCATGGGCCGTGAAATACATCAACGACCAGGGGCGTCTGCAGGTAGACCAGGGTTGATCGGTGGCTTGCCGATGCAGACTTAATCCTGGCTCAGTGGCGCCCGAAGCATCCAATTTTACTCCAAGCTCCATCCCCACGCTTTGAGCCAGCTCGATCGCGGCTTGTTCATCGGCACGAAGCTGCTCGAAAAGTGAGGAATCCGCCCGCGCCATGCCGAAGCCGACTTCATCGAACACGAGGCGCTGCAGGTGCACCTCGGTCACCCCCATGCGAGCCGCCAGGCGAACAAAGTCCGGCAATTGTGCCACCGTCTCCTTCAGACCCGTAAGCCAAAGCGACACGCGCGGGCTGGCTGTTCCTCTCTCCTTTTGGAACGAATTGAAGCGCCCAACATCGCGCACAATCCGCTCGAAAAAGTCTTTGCCCCGTACCTTCAAATAGGTCTTACGATCAGCTGCATCGAGCGAAACGCGCAACTCATCGAGTCCCGTATCGATCAGTTCTTGAAAGCGTTTGGCCTGCAGCAACGTGCCATTCGTATTGAACAGCACGTACGTGCCGCGGCTCTTCAGGTAACGGATCATGCGCGGCAGATCGCGCACCAGCATCGGTTCGCCCACACCATGCAGCACGACGCGCGCGACATTCGGCACCTGATCCACGATGCGGGTAAACAAGTCCCAGCTCATATCGGCCGGCGGTTCCAGCGCCTCGAACGTGCGCGGGCAGGTTTCGCAGAGAAGGTTGCAGCGATTGGTAACTTCCAGATAAAGGCAGATCGGTGGCGCCTCGGCTTGCCTGCCCCGCACGGCGCCGACCTCCTCGAAGTAGCGGCGCGGATCAGCGATCGCGCGGCCTGGTGTCATGGCTCCAGCCATCAACCTACCCTTTCAGTCATTCGCTTCACGCCACCACAATCGTCGCCGCCGAACGCAAGGTGTCGAGCACCGCACATGTGGCGGGTGCGGTGTAGGCGGCGCTGTCTGGAGGCGGCATGTGGGTCTCGCGCTGCAGCCGGGCCAGCGCCTCTGCATCATCGACGTCATACCAGAGGGGCAACTCGACCAGCTCGAGCCCAAGCTTGGCCACCCGCGCACGCGTCGCGTCGGCGACACCGTCGCTACTCCATGCGATGTCGCGGAACAAATCGGCATAGGGCGCCTTCATACCGATCAAGTAGTATCCGCCATCTTCAGCCGGGCCGAGCACCACGCGCTTGCCAGGGGCAAGCAGAAGTATCGCGGCCCGCAGCAGGTAGTCGGTCGGCAGGGTCGGGCTGTCAGAGTTGACGAGGCACACAGCGCCGTAACCCTGCGCAAGCAGCCCCTGCGCGGCATGCAGCAGGCAGCGGCCAAATCCTTCCACGCCCGGTGGCACCGGCCCGGCACCATCAGCCAAAAGCAACCCCGTGCCAGGCGCCAGATGCCCGTCGAACAGCGATTCAGCGCCGGCGGGCGCATAGGTGACGCACCCTTGTACCGCGGCGCTGCGCCCGGCCAGCGCGACATTCTCCGTGATGTCGCGCAAAAACGCGGCACTGAGCGCCGCGGCCTCGGCGGCACTCAGCGGCGGGCACAATCTGGTCTTGGAGCGGCCAGGCTGCGGTGCCTTGGCCATCACACCAATCACGCAGGTCCGGCCACGCTCGGTGCTCATAGGCCACTGAACCAGTTGTAGC
>JAGXAV010000262.1 GCA_018971455.1 Rhodospirillales bacterium | reverse complement strand
CCCCCTCGCCCGCGCCCACCAGCAGCACGCTGGCCTGCGCCTCGCCCTCGCGCGCCGGCGCCTCCTGCATCAGCCGGTAGGCGATGCGCGGCACGCTGAGCAGCACCATCAGCACCAGCGCATGCACCGCCGGGAAGGCCAGCGTCACCGGCAGCACGCCGGCCTCGTGCAGCAGCACCGGGAACAGCGCCGCCGCGGCGATGCTGGCCGCCGCCACGCCGAGCAGGTCGGCGACCCCGGCGAAGCGCCAGTACTGCACCGAAAGGCGGAACGGCAGCCCGGCCAGCAACAGGCAGGCGGCCCCCCACGGCATCGCCCAGAGCGGCTGGAACGGGTTGCCCGCGGGGCTGGCCAGGAATTGCGCGACCGGCACGGCAAGTGCGGCCAGCAGCCCGTCCAGGCCGGCATTGAGGGCGATTCGGGTGAGCGCGCGGCGTGGGGCCATGGCGCCCCTAATACTCCACGCCGCGCGCCGTGCCAGCCTCTGCCGCCGCCGCGGCCCGTCGCGGCCGGTGGCGCCCGGCCTCAGCGCGCCGCCGCCGCCTCGTGCAGCACCGCCCAGACGGCCCGCTCGGTGGCCGCCAGATGCTGCTCCGCAAGCGCGATCGCCGCCGCGGCATCACGCCGCAGGGCCGCCTGCATGATGGCCTCGTGCTCGCCATTGAGATCGCGCACCTCGGCTTCCGGGCGGTGGCGATGCGCCAGGCGCAGCTTGCGGTAGCGCTCGGAATGGTCGGCCAGCGTGTCCCAGAAGCGCAGCAGCCAGGCCGATCCGCAGGCGGCGATCAGCGCGCGGTGGAAGCGCCGGTGGCGGGTCTCCCACAGATCGAGCGCCGCCCGGTCGGCGGTGTCGGCGGGCAGGGGGGTGCGTGAGAGGGCGTGATAGGCGGCGACGATCTCGGCCTCCCAATCGGTGTCGCCGCGGGCGATGGCGCGGACGAGGCAGAGCCGCTCGATGTCGCAGCGCGTGCGGGTGAGGTCGGCCAGCTCGTCGCGGCTCGCCTCGGCGACGCGAAAGCCGCGCTGGGCGGTGCTGACCACGAGCCCCGCCGCTTCCAGCCGCGTCAGCGCCTCGCGCAGCGGCGTCAGACCGATGCCGTAATTTGCCTGGAGCAGGTTCGGCCGCAGCCGGCTGCCCGGCGGGAACAGCCCGGCGAGGAGGTCGCCGCGCAGGGTTTCGAAGGCGCGGTCGGCCTGGGTGCTTTCGGCGGCGGTGGCGGGCGGGATCATGGCGGGATGGTGCAGGGTTTCCACGGGCGGATATAATTTATATTGACAGGCATAATTTATCAAATAACGTCCGGGTGAGCAACGGGGCGAGGCAGCATGTCAGCAGGGGCTTTTGCGTTGGCGACGGTCGAGCTGGACGGGCGCGCGGTGGGCTGCGTCGAACGCGACGGGGTGCTGAGCCGCCTCGCCGATTGCGGCGCCCCCGCGGATGTCGCCGGGTTGTTCGAGGAGTGGCCGCGCTGGTCCGCCCATCTCGCCGCCGCCGCGCCCGGGCCGGCCCTGCCGGCCGGGCTGCCGCGGCTGGCGCCCTTGCGCTATCCGGGAAAGATCCTCTGCGCCGGGGCGAATTACTACGACCACTGCGCCGAAATGGGCGTGGCCGATCTGCGCAAGGAGGCGCAGCGGCTGTTCTTTTTCATGAAGCCGCCGCGCAACGCCGTGGTCGGGCCAGGCGCCACCGTGCGCAAGCCCATCGGCACCCAGGCCATGGACTGGGAGGTCGAGCTCGCCGTGGTCATCGGCCGGCGCGCGCGCAACGTCGCGGTGGATGCCGCGCTGGCGCATGTCGCCGCCTGCACGGTGGCGATCGATTTTTCCGCGCGCGACCTCAACCGCGCGCCCGAGACCTTCTACAAGCTCGACTGGGTGGCCGGCAAAGCCCACGACACGTGCTGCCCGATGGGCCCGCGCCTGGTGCCGGCGGCGTTCCTCGGGAACCCGCAGGATCTGCGCCTGTCGCTCGCCGTGAACGGCCAGACCCGGCAGGACGCCCGCACCTCGGGGATGATCTTCTCCATCGCCGAGCAGATCGCCACCGCCTCGCGCATCATGACGCTCGATCCCGGCGACGTCATCCTCACCGGCACGCCCGCCGGCGTCGGCGCGCCGAAGGGCACGTTCCTCGCCGTCGGCGACCGGGTCGACGCCGAGATCGAGGGCATCGGCGTGTTGTCCGTCACCATTCAACCGGAGGGCTGAAGATGCGGCTGCTTTCAACGAGCCTCCTGGCGCTGGCCATCGCCCTGCCGATGGCGCTGCCCGCCCGCGCACAAACCGTGCTGCGTTTCTCCACGGCCGCCCCGCCCGGCGATTTCCTCGCCAAGGCGATGACCAGCTTCAAGGCGGAGCTGGAGCGCACGGCGCCCGGCGCCTTCAAGATCAGCCTCTACCCGGCCGGCACGCTGTTTCGCCAGGGCACCGAGTTCCCGGCCCTCCAGCGCGGCAACCTGGAAATGAGCACCGGCACCACCTTCGAGGTCGCCCAGCAGGTGCCGGCCTACGGCTTTCTCAACCGCGGCTATCTGATCCGCGACTACGCCCATCTGCGCAAATTGTTCGACGGGCCGTTCGGCGCCACATACGAGAAGGTCGTGGCGCAGAAGATGGGCATCCAGATTCTCGCCGTCGGCTATCTCGGCACGCGCGAGGTCAACCTGCGCACGAAGCGCGAGGTCCGCGGCCCGCAGGACCTCGCCGGCATCACCATGCGCATGCCGCCCGGCCCGGAATGGCAGCTGCTCGGGCGGGCCATCGGCGTCACCCCGGTGCCGATGGGCATGCCGGAGACCTATCTCGGCCTCAAGACCGGCACCATCGACGGCCAGGAGAACCCGCTCACCATCCTCAACGCCGCCAAGTTCTACGAAGTCACCCAGCAGGTCGTGCTGACCGCGCATCTGGTGCAGCCGGTCTTCTTCGACATCGGAAGCCCGGTCTGGAACAAGCTCTCGCCCGACCTCCAGGCCAAGCTGCGCGCGGCGGCGGTGATGGCGCTGAAGCAGAACGACGCGGCCCGCCTGGCCGACGAGGCGCGCATCGTCAAGGAGCTTGCCGCCAAGGGGCTGACCATCACCAGGGTCGATCTCGCCGCCTTCCGCAAGAATGCCGACAAGATCTACGCCGATGCGCCCATCGCCAAGCAATGGGACAAGACGCTGATGGCCGAGGCGATGGCGCAGTAGCATGCGCCGCCTGCTGACGCGCGCCGCGAGCGGCGCCGGCGTGCTGATGTTCGCCGGCGTCTTCGCCGTGTTCATGCTCAAGGTCGTGCTGCGCTACGTCTTCGCGACCCCGCTGCCCTGGGCCGACGAGGTGAGCTCGGTCCTGTTCGTCTGGATCATCTTCTGGGCCAACGCGACGATGATCGCCGACCGCCAGCACATCGCCTTCGACCTGGTGGTGCGCGCCCTGCCCCTCGGCGGGCAGCGGGCGGCGGCGATCCTGCGCAACCTCATCCTGGGCGGCCTGTTCGCCGCCGCCCTGCCGGCCGCCCTGGGCTACATCGCCTTCCTGTGGCGCGAGACGACGCCGGTGCTGCAATGGCGGCTCGACTGGGTCTATGCCTGTTTCGGGATATTCCTCGTCGCCGTCTGCATCCGTGCCGTGGCCAGCCTGTGGGCGCTATGTCGCTCGGCCTGACCGTCACCTTCGCGGTGTTCCTCGGCGTGGCGCTGCTCGGCGCGCCGATCGGGTTGGCCATGCTCGGCGCCGGTTTTGCCTATCTGTTCGCCACCCACCAGGACCCCGGCCTGGTCGTCGATCAGGTGATGAACAGCCTCTATGCCAGCTACGTGCTGATCGCCGTGCCGCTGTTCATCTTCGTCGCCAACATCATGGGCGCCGGCGGGGTGATCGAGCGGCTGATGGATTTCGCGCTCGCCCTGTGCGGCCGCTTCCGCGGCGGTCTCGCGCATGTCAACGTCGTCACCAACCTGATCTTCTCCGGCATGTCCGGCAGCGCGGTGGCCGATGCGGCGGGGCCGGGCCTGATCATCGCGCGCATGATGATCCGCGACGGGCGCTACGGCGAGGGCTTCGCCGCGGCCACCTCGGCCGCCTCGGCCCCCATCGGCCCGATCGTGCCGCCCTCCATT
>JAGXAV010000004.1 GCA_018971455.1 Rhodospirillales bacterium | reverse complement strand
CGCGCTCGCCTCGGGTCGCTGGCGCCGCGTCGCGCCGGGTATCGCGATCCTGAATCTGCTGTCGCGCGATGCCACCGACAGCCGGCTCGATCTGATCCGCGTCGCCCCCGGCCGCGCGCTGCTCACTCATGGCCATACAGGGGCCGAGACCACCTGCGTCCTCTCCGGTGCCTTCGCCGACGGCACCGGCACTTTCGCGGCCGGCGATTGCGTGGAGGCCGACGCCGCGCTGGACCACACCCCGCGCGCGCTGCCTGGCGAGGACTGCGTCTGCCTGATCGCCACGACGCATCATCTGCGCCCGCATGGCTGGCTCGGCCGGCTGGTGCGCCCGCTGCTGGGGATGTAGCGCGGTGTCGGCCGTCCTTGCTCCACCTGCACCTGCGCGCGCCGGGTTCGCGGTGGACCTGCTGAACCGGCTGGCGCCGCGGCGCGGCGTGGCGGTGCGGACGGGCCTGGCCTATGGGCCGGGGCCGCGGCATCGGCTGGATGCCTACCTCCCCGCCCGCGCCACGCCATCCGCCCGGGCCCCGGTGGTGGTGTTCTTCTACGGTGGCGGCTGGGAGGAAGGCGATCGGGGCATGTATCGCTTCGTCGCCGCCGCGCTGGCCGCGCGCGGCATCCTGACCCTGGTGCCCGATTATCGCCTGTATCCCGAGGTCCGCTTCCCCGCCTTCATGGAGGACGCCGCCGCCGCCGTCGCCTGGGCAGGGTCGTTCGCGGCGGCGCAGGGGGGCGATCCGCAACGGGTGTTCCTGATGGGACATTCCGCCGGCGCGCAGATCGCCACGCTGCTGGCGCTGGACGCGCGCTATCTGCGCGCGGCGGGCGTGGCGCGCGGGCACATCGCCGGGGTGATCGGCCTGGCCGGCCCGTACGACTTCCTGCCGCTGCGCAGTCCCACCCTCAAGGCGATCTTCGGTCCTGAGGCGGCCTGGCCAGCGAGCCAGCCGATCACCTACGTCACCCCCTCAGCCCCACCAATGCTGCTGGCGGCCGGCACCGCGGACCGGGTGGTCGACCCCGGCAACGCGCGGCGCCTGGCGGCGCGGCTGCGTTCAGAGGGGGCGACGGGGGAGTTGCACCTCTATCGCGGCCTGGGGCATCGCGCGCTGATCGGCGGGTTCGCCTCGGTCCTGGCGCCGCTGCTGCCGGTGCGGCGGGCGACGCTGCGCTTCATCGCGCGGTGCGGGGGGACAGCATGATCGTGCTGGCGGTCACGGCCGGGGTGTCGCTGGCGATGATGCTGGCCTGGGCGGTGCAGCGTCGCACCGGCAACGCCGGCTGGGTGGACGTGATCTGGACCTTCGCGCTGGGCGGCGCGGGCGTGGCCTATGCGCTGGCGGCCGGCGCGGGCGGGCCGCGGGCGTGGCTGGCGGCAGCGCTGGCGGCGGCCTGGGCGCTGCGGCTGGGCGGCTACATCCTGCGCCGCACGCGCCACGGGACCGAGGACGTCCGCTACGCCAGGCTGCGCGCCGAATGGGGCGACGGATTCCAGCGCCGCATGTTCGGCTTCCTGCAGATCCAGGCTGCGGTGGCGGCGGCGCTGGCGCTGGCGGTGCTGCTGGCCACGCGCAACCCCGCCCCGCTGGGCATGGGCGACGCGGCCGGCGTGGCGGTGTTCCTGATCGCGATCCTGGGCGGCAACGCCGCCGACGAGCAGCTGCTGCGCTTCCGCCGCGAACCGGCCAACCGCGGGCAGGTCTGTGCCGCCGGGCTGTGGCGATGGTCGCGCCACCCGAATTATTTCTTCGAGTTCCTGGCCTGGTGCGCCTGGCCGCTGCTGGCGATCTCCGCCGCGTACCCGCCGGGCTGGCTGGCGCTGACCGCGCCGGCGCTGATGTACTGGCTGCTGGTGCATGTCTCCGGCATCCCGCCACTGGAGGAAGCGATGCTGCGCTCCCGCGGCGACGCCTACCGCGCCTACCAGGCGCGCACCCGCCCGTTCCTGCCGTTGCCGAAATGGAGCCTGAAATGAACCTGGTTGCCGCCGCCACCGGTGCCGTCGAGCGCCTGCCCCTGCCCGATGCGCTGACCAGGGCCGGGATCGCCATGCTGGTGGAACGCACCGGCCGGCGCCTGGACCGCACCCCGCCTGAGGCCGACCGCGATTTCGCGCGACGCATGCGCGCCCACCCGATCGCCCGCACGCCCGAGGCCGCCAACGCCCAGCATTACGAACTGCCGGCCGCGTTCTTCGACCAGGTGCTGGGAGCGCGGCGCAAATACTCGTGCTGCCTGTATGACGACGGTGCCGACACGCTGGACGCGGCCGAGGAACGCGCGCTGGTCGAAACCGCCGCCCATGCCGAACTGGCCGACGGGCAGCGGATTCTGGAACTCGGCTGCGGCTGGGGGTCGCTCACCTTGTGGATGGCCGAGCGGTATCCGAACGCGCGGATCGTCGCGGTCTCCAACTCCAACGCGCAGCGCGCGTTCATCGAGGCCGCGGCGGCGGCGCGCGGAATCGGCAACCTCCGGGTCATCACCGCCGACATGAACCGCTTCGATCCCGCCGCCTGCGATGCGGGCACGCGGTTCGACCGCGTGGTTTCGGTGGAGATGTGGGAGCACATGAGCAACTGGCGCGCGCTGCTGGAGCGCGTGCATGGCTGGGTGGACCCGGACGGACGGCTGTTCCTGCACGTCTTCAGCCACCGCCTGGCGCCCTATGCCTTCGACCATGAGGACCAGGCTGACTGGATCGCCCAGCATTTCTTCACCGGCGGGATCATGCCGAGCCACCGGCTGATCCGCCAACTGGACGAGCGCTTCACGCTGGAGGCTGACTGGCGTTGGAGCGGGCTGCACTACCAGCGCACCGCCAATGACTGGCTGGCCCGCTACGATGCGAACGCGGCCGCGATCGATCCAATCCTGCGCGCCGTGTACGGCCGCCAGGCGGGGCTGTGGAAACGCCGCTGGCGGTTGTTCTTCCTGGCCACCGCCGGGCTGTTCGGCGCACGCGAGGGGCGCGACTGGGGCATCAGCCACTACCGGCTGCGCCCGCGATGAACCTGCGCGCGGCGATCCGCGCCTATGGATCGCATCCCAATCCGGCGACGGCGGCGGCGTGTTTCGTGGCGCTTGTCCTGGGGTCGAATGGGCCGGTCTATCCGCTGTACGTGATCGCGGTGGTGGGCTGGGCGCGCGGCCACGCGGCATTTCTGACCATGGGGGCGATGCCGCTGTTCCTGGCCGTCCCGGCACTGGCACGGTGGCGGCCGGAAGCGGCGCGAACGGCACTGTGGCTGGTCGGCACGGTCAATACGGTGTGGTGCATGAAGCTGCTGGGGCCGGCGACTGGCGTGGGGCTGTTCCTGCTGCCCTGCATTGCGCTGGCCGCGCTGCTGCAGGGGCGGGTGTTGACCCTGGCGGCGGTCGGGCTGCCGATCCTGCCGCTGCTGATGCCGGCAACGGCGTTCGGACAGCCGGTCCTGGCGCTGACAGCGGCGGAGGACGTACGGCTGGCCGCGCTGAACGGGTTCAGCGCGGCGTGCCTGATGGGACTGATCGCGTTGCGGCTGGCGAGCGTGCTGCCGGGGCCGGACACGTAGCGCCGGCGCAATTTCTCGCAACTTCCCGCGGGCGCACTCCACCCAGGGGCGCACTCCAACCCCGGGTCAAGTCTCAGCGAAAATCAACAGACACGCCCCATTCGCCCCGCACCACCTTCACCAGCTCCCGCTTACGGGCAGGCCTCATAGCTTTCGGCGGATGACCTCCTGCAACATCTCCTTGTCCAGCGACAGGTCAGCCACCAGGCGCTCCAGCTTGGCGTTCTCGTCCTCGAGCTGCTTCAGCCGCCGCATCTCCGTCGGCAGCAACCCGGGCATACTTCCTCTTCCAGTTGAAATACGTCGCCCGGCTGATCCCCGCCCGTCGGCAGATCTCCACTACCGCGACCCCGTCATCACCCTGTCTCAGGATGAACGCCTTCTGAGCCTCCGTGAACCTCGATGCCTTATCGTTCTCCGCTCCTCCCAGCCAAGGGAAACGCCGCGGAAAACTCAACCCAAAAGCGGTCCAGTTTGCGGGGCTCAGATCAAGCGTTTTGGTCAGCTTCCCGATGATCTACATGCGGACGGGGTACCGCCCCGTCTCGACCTGCGCCGAATAGCTGCGGCTCATCCCAGCAACATCGGCAAGCTCATCCTGCGACATCCGCCGGTCGTGGCGTAGCCGTCGACGGTTCGTTGCAAATAGGTCGTGGACGTCGCTGCCGTCCATGCAACGAGCGAACAGGATTACGCAACCTGCGTACCTCGATATATAACGCAAACGAATGATGCGATGTTGGCAGCCTGACCACGGAAGTGCGGATGTATGGACTGGCGTGAGAGGCAATTCATCGAAGACGCACAACGGATCAGGAACCGAATCGGCGCCGACGAAGCCAGAAAGCTCGCCAACAAGCAGGCCCGTGAAGCCGAACATCAGGCGATGTTTGCGCAGATTTTCACGGCGCGCCTGGGGCCTTGGCATCGCCGTCACGGGCTTCGGCATATACAAAAACACCAATTTGATGGCGGTGGGTTGGACGCAGAGCCAAACGGGTTCAGATGGTCTCTGAAACGCCCGTCAATCATCAAGATCATCCAATCAAAACAGCCACGTAGGAGTTGACGATGGGTTCTGTTTCCGTCTGGCATTGGCTAATCGTGCTATTCGTGGGTCTGCTCCCCTGTATCATCGGCATCATGGTGATGGGGATTCAGCGCTCTGTGATGATTCAACACACGACGAGCGGGCTGACCAAGAAGGGCTTCTATGGATACTCGTGGACATATCTTCTGTTTGGCTGGCTCGTCCCTATCTTCAGGGGGGAAATTGGCATTGGCTTTCTCCACCTTGTTCTGACCGTCGTGACTGTTGGAGTTTTCCAGGTGGTGATGCCGTACCTCTATAATCGGCAGTATACCTCGCGGCAGTTGGCCAATGGGTGGGTTCTGGCCGACTCGACAGAGAAGATGCAGCAGGCTCGCTACAGATTGAAAATCGTGGCGTCAGCGGCGTGAGATTCGAACAAGCCACCTTGATGGACGCTGTGGTGGGGGTGCTGCTGGGCGAATAGAACAGCGTTGGCCCGACCGATCACGCCGCACCGTCGCCGGGTGGCATTCTGATCGACGGGTTGTTCAAGTTTGCTCAGCAGCCCGGCGATGCCCTGCTGTACGTCAGGATCGTCCAGCGGATCATCGTCGCCGACATCAAGGTAATAGCCATCTTGTTCGAGGGCTGAACCGCTCCGGGTTTGCCGAAGGCTCGTTGGTTTGAGGCATGCCGCCATAGCCGGTTTGTCGAGGGCGGCATAGTAGGCGGCCTCGCGACCCGTTGGAGCGACGCCGGAAAGACCCGATATTCGGGCCTTTCCTCGCGCCTAAGAGCCGGCTTGCGGCGCAACGGCGAAGAACGGCGCCGACACGTCGGATGGCGCGGCAGAACCGTCCGACGATTGCGCGAGCACCGCGCGGGTGGCAGCGATGGCTCTGTCCACGTCGCGCGCGCTCGTGCGCCAGTTCACGACGCTGACGCGCATTGCGCGCCTCCCGCCCCATGTCGTGCCGGAGAAATAGGCTTCGCCGGTGGCGTTTATCCGGCGGAGTGTTTCGTCGGTAAAAATATCATCCTGCTCCGGTGTGTGCCCGTCCCGCCGGAAGCGGACGAGGCCCTGGTTCAGCGTCGCCGGATGCAGGATTTGTGCGCCGGGCAGTGCGCCGATGCCGGCAACGAGCGCCTCGCAGTGGGCGCAGCAGCGATCGATCATCGCTTCGACGCCTTCGCGTCCCATCTCCTTGAGCGCCGCATAGACGGGAATCCCGCGCGCACGCCGCGACCATTCCGGATTCCAGTCGATCTGGTCTCGCGCACTCGGCTCGGGCGTGAGGTAGGACGCGCTCAGCGTCATCGCGGCGCGGTGGGCGTCGCGGTCGCGGATGATCGCGATGCCGCAGTCGAACGGAACGTTCAGCCATTTGTGGCCATCGGTCGCCCAGCTGTCGGCCAGTTCGACGCCGTCCAGATGGTGGCGGTGCTTGTGGCTGGCCCGCGCGAACAGACCAAAGGCGCCATCGACATGGACCCAGGCACCGGCCGCATGGGCCATCGGGATCAGCTCCGCGAACCGGTCACACGCTCCGACGTTGAGATCGGCGGCATTCAGCACCAGGATCGCGGGGGCAGACTGGCCTGACAGCGCCTTCGCCAGCGCCGCGGGTTCGATCCTGCCGGCGGCGTCGGTTGGCAATGGCATGATCGCGCGGCGGCCGAAGCCCAGATAACGGGCAGCCCGCTCAACCGAGCCGTGCTTCTGGTCGCTGGCCATGATGGTGATCGGCGGAGCGCCGAACATGCCGTTGGCGTCGACGTCCCACTGCACGCTTCGCAGCATCGCATGGCGCGCTGCCGCCAAACCCGTGACATGCGCCATCTGGCAACCGGTGGTGAACGCAAAGGATGCGTCGCGCGGCAAGTCCAGAAGCTCCTTGATCCACTCTCCGGCCACATCTTCGATCACCGAGGCCGCCGGGCTGCAGGCGTAAAGGGCCGCGTTCTGGTCCCATGCCGCGACCATCCAATCCGCCGCGAGAGCCGCTTCGACGGAGCCACCGATCACCCAGGCGAAAAAGCGCCCGCTGGCGCTGCCCAGCATGCCGTCATTGGCATGTCGGGCCAGCCAGGCGATCACTTCTTCCGGCCGGGACCCCGTCTCCGGCAACGGAGTTCGGAAAGCCGCCGCAAGGTCCTGTAACGCCGCGCGTGCGGCGACCGGCCGTTCGTCAAGGCCATTCAGCCAGGCCGATGCGGCGCGATGGGCGTAATCCAGAGCCTTGCTCATGTCATGTTTCCCATTGGCATCACCAGACCGGGGGCCGGCACGGCGCGAGGCCCCGCCTTCCTACGCGCGGCAACCGAGCAGACCAGATCAGTGGTGCCTTCGCCATCCGTTTCTTGCGGCCGGACTCATCCGGCCCGATCGCGCGGGGAGACTGGAATTCGGTGAGCCGTACGAACCTGCTGCCCGCTTGTCTCCAGGGGGCGGCCGGCGTTGCCGGAACTGGCGCCCTCAGCCTCGCGCCAGGGTGAGCAGAGCCTGCATCAACGCGCCATCGGGCTGGGCCAGCGTTTCGAGGATTGTGAAATGGTCGGCGCCATCGATCGCCAGCAGGTGCCCCGGCAGCCCATGCTCGGCCCACGCTTCGGCGTAGCCGGTCGACTGGCGGCGCAGTTCGGGCAGTTCCGCGGTGCCGCACGCCACGATCAGCGGCGCGGCCGACGGCGGAAAGTTGCGCATCGGGCTGTTGCGCCGTGCCTCGGCCTCGTTGAGACCGAGTTTCTCGTTGAGACAGTTGAGACGGATCGGCTCGAGGTCGTAGACGCCGCTGATCGCGATCCCGCCCTTGACCGCGCTGAGTGGCATGGCCATGGCCGTCAGATGCCCGCCCGCGGAATGACCGGCGACATAGAGGCGCTCGCCATCGGCGCCGTAATCGCCAAGATGCTCATGCAGCCAGCCGATGGCCTGGTGCACTTCGTCAACGATCAAATCCATCCTTGCTTCGGGTGCGAGGGTGTATTCGACCATCGCCACGTTGAGGCCGTGTGACAACGCGCCTTCGGCCAGGGTGCTGTACGTTTCCTTCGTCTGGAAGGGCATCTGCCAATAGCCGCCATGGATGTAGGCCAGGGTCGGCGCAGCGGGGTTCGCGGCAAGGAACAGGTCGAGCCGTTCACGCGGCCGCTCGCCATAGGCGAGGTTGAGATACCCGTGATGCCACCCACGGAAACGCGCGCTGCGCCTGGCCCAATCGGCAAAGAGTTTGGGGTGTGCCGGAACCGCGGCGAGGTTGTTGTACGCGGTGTCGAGCTGGGCACGATCCATTCCGCGATACAGCATGGGTCTGCGCCTCTTCGGAATTTGCCGCTCCGGTCGGGCGGGAGCCCGGCGACGGAGCCGCTTTTCGTCCACTTCGCAGGCGTCTGGTGGCTGATTCCTGAGAGCTTGGCAAGTGCGTTCAGGCGCGCTTGATCGTGCGGCATCGCGCGACGGATCGCCTCTGTCGCGGTGGCGTGTATCGCCTGGCCCGCAATGCCCCGTTTAACTCACACGAAAGACTGCTCCATGACCTCCATGGTGAAAATTGTCGCCAGAAACAGCGGGGCGGATGGCAAACCCACGGCGGCTCACGACCGGCCGAGAGCCTTTGTGAGATTCCCCAGGCCGATCCGGAGGAACGGATCCGAGTGAACATAGAAATATCGCACCCCCTTTTCCCGCCAGTAGGGAAGTTCGTCCAGCGTCACCAGCGTGCCCGCGATCTTGCCGGCGGCCTGGATTTTGCCGACGGCCACTCCAACTCTCTCCATCACGGCCTGGGGTCGCGGTTGGCCAAAGGGGGGCGCCGGCGGATAGCCCATGTTTTGCGACAAGTCGCCCGGGCCAATGAAAAACACGTCGACTCCTTCAACCGCAAGGAGATCATCGAGGTTGTCAATCGCCTGCGGCGTCTCGATCATGATGATGATGAGCCGCTTTTCATGATCCGTCGGACAAGCGTAGCGCACGGCATCGACGATGGCGCGCGCCTGGTCGGCCGTGTCGACCATCGGCACCATCAAACCGTCGGCGCCGGCATTGAGGTAGCGGATGAGGATGGGCCGCTCATGCGAGTGGGGCCGGACAATGGCGGCACCGCCCGCACCACGTATGGCCTGAGCCGTCAGCCGGATGTCCTCAAATCCCCATGTGCCGTGCTCGCAGTCGAGGAAGATGACATCCGCCCCGAGTTCGACGAGTCGGACCGCCAGTCCCGGTGAAGCGTGATGCGGCGTCAGCATGGCAAGCGGGTCACCCTTGGCGAGATGCTCCCGTAACCTGGCTCCGTTCATGGTCGTTCCTTTCTACAAGCTTCGCGTTCCAGCGCCGGAGCCGGATCAGCGAACCGGGCGGTGCGTGCGCCGGTACCTGGAAGGTGCTGATCGCTCGCCGCCCAGCCCCTCAGCGGGCGGGAGCCAAACGCTCGCAAAACGCACGGATCCGCGCGCACGCCTCGCGCAACGGCGCCTCATCGGTGGCATAGGACACGCGTACATGGGGGCTCGCGCCATAGGCCGAGCCCTGCACCGTGGCGACGTGCTGCTCCGCAAGCAGGGCCGCGGCGAAATCCGCGTCCGTTTCGATCCGATGCCCGCCCGCGCTGGTCTTCCCCAGACAACCCGCGACACTGGCAAACACATAGAATGCACCTTCGGGCTTGTGGCAGGCGAGGCCGGGCGCGGCGTTGAGCAGCGAGACGACGAGATCGCGGCGGGCGCGGTAGCTTGCGGCACGCTCGCGCAGCAAATCCTGCGGACCGTCGAGGGCGGCGACCGCCGCCGCCTGCCCGATCGTCGAGATTCCATTTGTGGACTGGCCCTGGACATTTTCCATCGCCTTGATGAGCCGTCGCGGGCCGCCGCAGAAGCCGACGCGCCAGCCGGTCATGGCATACGCCTTCGATACACCGTTGACCGTGAGCGTCCGCTCGCGCAATCGCGGCTCAACCTGGGCCACCGTGCAGAAGGCGAATTCGTCGTAGAGCAGGTGCTCGTAGATATCGTCGGTCATGATCCAGACATGCGGATGCTGCATCATGAGGTCCGTGAGGGCCTTCATGTCGGCCCGCGAGCATACCGTACCCGTCGGATTTCCCGGAAAGTTCAAGAGCAACCATTTCGTTCGCGGCGTGATTGCGGCCGCCAGGGCCTCCGCCTGCGGGCGGAAGCCGTGATTCTGCGGGCATGGCACGAACACCGGGGTTGCCCCGGCAAACTTCGCCATGTCCCGGTAGCTGATCCAGGCCGGCGTCGGAATGATGACCTCGTCGCCCGGATTGCAGGTCGCCATGAACCCGGCAAAGATGGCCTGCTTGGCGCCGTTGGTGATCAGAATCTCGTCCAGCGTATAATCGAGCCCGTTGTCGCGGCGGAATTTCCGCTGCACGGCGGCCTTCAACGCCGCGGTACCAGCGACCGGAGGGTATTTGGTATCACCGGCTTCCGCCGCCCTGGTGGCCGCCGCAATCACGTGGGGCGGCGTTGGAAAATCGGGCTCGCCGATCGCCAGGCTGATGACCTTCACACCCTGCGCGCGCAACCGGCGCGCCGTCTCGGCCATTGCCGTTGCGGCAGACTCAGCGACACCATCGAGGCGGTCTGCCAATCCCGGACCAGTCATATCATGTCCCCTGCGAAGCGATCATCCTGGCCGACCAAGCTCGCGGCTGATCGCAATGTCGCCGCTCTGGTCGCGCTGAAATGTCGGCGCGATGGCGATGTCTTCGACCATGGCGCGTGGAGGCAGCGAACAGACCAAATGGATCATGCGCGCGACATCCTCGGGGTCCAGCATGCGCGCGCGCTCGGTGGGGCTGGGTGGGCGCGCGCGACTGTCCATAATTGGCGTATTGATCTCGCCGGGAAGAATGGTCGTGGCACGAAGCCCCTCGTTGCGATAGGTCGCGCGCAGATAGCCCATGAAGTTCTGCACCGCTGCCTTGGCGGCACCGTAGGGCGCGCCGCCGAGCAGGTTGGGCCGCAGGGCGGCGAGCGAGGACACGGTCACGATCGTGCCTGCGCCGCGCGCCAGCATGTCCGGCAGAGCGCATTTGACGGCCACATAGACGGCGGTCAGGTTGACCTCGATCGTTGTGTCCCACTGCTCATCGGGCATCCACTGCATGTTCTTGATCGGCGGGGCCGAGCCGGCATTGTTGATGAGGATGTCCACCGGGCCGAGCCGCGCGCGAATCTCGGAAAATGCCGTTCTGATCGCTGCGGGGTCCGCAAGGTCGAGGGGGAATGCCAGCGATGCGCCGCCGGTGCCACGGATCAAGGCGGCGGTCTCATCGAGGGCACCAGGCCGTCGCCCGATCAGCACCGTCTGGCTGCCCGAGGCGGCGAGCAATTGCGCCGTCGCGCGGCCAAGCCCACCGCCGGCGCCGGTGATGACGGCAACCTTGCCGTCGAGCGCGCTGTCAGTCATAGCCATAGTCCCGGCGGGCGCCAGCCTCGGTCACCAGGCCGTCACGCAGGTCGCGTTCCACCAGCAACCTTTCCCGTGTCGCCGGGTCGCCCCAGCCTCCTCCCCCCGGCGTCTCGATCACCAAGGCCTGCCGGTCGGCCAGGACCACGCGCCCCTTTGTCGGCACGGGCGCATTGCCGAGTTCGACCCGCCCCGACGCGCCGGGTTGGCCGCCCAGCACGCCGAAGCAGGGATGCCGGACGTGCTCCGTGTTGAGATAGATGCTCATCGGCGCCCCGGAGATGTTTCGGATGACGCCGCGTTGCGCCAGCCCGCCGCGGAAGCGGCCCGGGCCGCCCGAATCCGGGATAAGCTCCTTGCGCTCGATCACGACAGGAACGGATCGTTCATAGATCTCGACCGGCGTTACCTTGCAATTGGAAGGGAAGGACAGCGTATCGTTGCCGTCGAGCTCATAGCGCGCCCCCTGTCCGCCGTGAAAATTCTGAATGGAGCTATAGGGCGCACCATTCTGTCGTGTTCCCGTACAGTTGATCCCCCAGATCGGCGCCCCGCCGCTGTCCGCCTGCACGCGTTCGGGCAGCACATCGGCCAGCGCACGAAAAATGAGCGACGGAATGGTATGCCCCACCAGATTGCGCGCCGCCCCCGCGGCCGTGGCGCGCGGGTTCAGGATCGATCCCTCCGGCGCTGAATCGGTGCATGGGCGGGCACAACCCTCATTGTTGGGCGAAACGGGATCGAGGAGGCATTTCAGGGCGTAGAGGCTGTGCGCAATGCGGTAATGCGGCGCGACGTTGATGCCGTATTCGACCTGCTGCGACGTGCCCTCGTAGTCGACGTGGATGTTGTCGTCACCGACGTGCACTGCCGCACGCAGCGTGATGTCGGCGTCGATGCCGTCCAGCACCATCTCGGCGCGATAGACCCCGTTGGGCAGCTTGCGGATCGCTCCGCGCATGTGTGCCTCCGAGCGGGTGTAGATGGCATCGGCCAGGTCGCCGAGCCCCTGCAGCTCGTATTCGCGCAGGAACGCCAGGACTTCGCGGCGCATTACGTTATTCGCGGCGACCATGGAATTGATGTCACCGAGAACCTCTTCAGGCAGGCGCGATGACGAAGCGATGATGTCAAGAACATCCTGGTTCGCAACCCCCCCGCGGAACAGCTTGAGGATCGGCAGGCGGATGCCTTCCTCGAACACATCCACCGAATCGGGCGATTGCGGCCGCCCGCCGACGTCGGGGAGATGCGCGATGCACCCGGCATAGGCCACGATCACATTCTCGTGGAAGATCGGCGTCACCATAACAAGGTCTGGTGGGTGGCCAGTGCCAATACGCGCGTTATTGGTCGCCAGCACGTCACCGGGCTTCAGCGTGTGCGGCGGGTGCGCTTTCAGAAAGTAGGTCTTCACCGCCATCGGCAGCGTGCTGATGAAGACAGGGATCGCCAGCGTGCATTGGGCGAGCGCATTGCCATCCGCATCCATCAGGACGGTCACGAAATCATGATTCTCGCGCACAATCGGCGAGAACGCGGTCCGCCCGAGTGCGAGGTCGGCCTGGTCGGTGATGAAAACCAGGCGGTTCCAAAGCATTTGCAGGACGATGGGGTCGGCGAAGTCCATGTTGCTCTCCCTCAGGCCAATGCAATGACGAGGTTGCGCCGCCCGTCGAGCGTCGCATGACCAGACGGCCCGATGACGGCGGTCGATTCGTTCTGCTCCACAATGGCCGGGCCCGCGATCTCCTGCCCTGGTTCAAGGGCGTAATGATCATAGACCGGCGCCGACACGTAGGCCCGCGCTTCCTCGAAGTAGACCGGCCGGCGTCCGCGCAGGGCATCCTTGTCACGACGCTCGGTACGGATGGAACCACTGGTCCCCATGGCGCCGCTGGCGCGGAGCCGCCACGTGATCACCTCGATTCCGGTTCCCTCCACCTCGCGGCCATAGAGCTGGAGGTAGGTGGAACGGAAGGCGTCGCGCACCGCGGACGCAAAGCGGTCGAGCGGGATGCCAAACTCCGGCAGGCTGATGTTGATTTCATATCCCTGGCCGATGTGCCGCATGTCGGCCGAGAACGAGTGGCTGACGTCCGCAGGCGAGAGCCGGGCCGCGGCGAGGGCGGGCGCCGCATCTGCGATCAGCCTGGCGCCGATCTGCTCGAGCATCTCGCCGGTAAGTTGGTGCAACGAAATCGGTGCGCTGGCGGCCACGTCGACCGCCACCGGTGCCGCCAGAAGACCGAGCGCCGAGTTGACCCCGGCGCCCAGCGGGCACACCACGCGCTTGACGCCGATCTTGCGCGCGACGCCATAGGCGTGCACGGGGCCGGCGCCGCCGAACGCGATCATGGCCAGGCGGCTCGGGTCGACGCCGCCATCCATGGCATGCATGATCGCCGCGCGTGCCATCGCGTCGTTGACGATGTCGTGCACGCCTTGCGCGCAACGCTCCGGGGTCAGTTGCAGCTCGGCAGCCAGCCGCTCGGTCGCCGCCAGAGCGGCGGCACGGTCCAGCCGGAAACTGCCGCCAAGAAACGACTCCTCATGCAGGTAGCCCAGTATCAGATCGGTGTCGGTGACGGTCGGTTCGCTGCCACCGAGGCCGTAACAGGCCGGACCGGGCGACGCGCCGGCCGAGCGCGGCCCGACCGCGAGCAGGCCGAGGGGCCCCGCATGCGCGATGGAACCGCCTCCCGATCCGATCTCGATCATCTGCACGGACTGGATCTTGAGCGGCAGGCCACTGCCGCGCCGGAACCTTGCGGCGTGTGCCACCTCCAGTTCCGGAGCAATCCGCGGGTGACCATCGAGCAGCATGCAGAGCTTGGCCGTGGTGCCGCCCATGTCGAACGACAGGAGATCGCCGTTGCCGCTCTGCCGCGCATATTCGCCGGCGGCCACCACGCCCGCCGCGGGACCGGATTCGATCATGCGGACCGGCAGCTCGCTGGCGGTGACGCCCGGCACAACGCCACCGGAAGAGGTCATCCAGAGAAGCTGGCCCGTGCCACGTCGGGCCAGCTCGCCTTCAAGCTGGGCCACGTGGCCGGACATCAGCGGCCGGGTATAGGCATTCGCCGCCGTCGTGGACGCCCGGTCGTACTCCCGGATTTCCGGACAGACGGCCGAGGACAGCGACACACTGGCACCCGGCAGGCATTCGCGCAGCAGCGCGCCGATGCGCTCCTCGTGGCCGGTATAACGATAACCGTGCACGAGGCAGACCGCGACCGAGGTAATTCCGCGCGCGCTGATCGCCGCGGCGATCGTCCGCACGCCAGCCTCGTCGAGCGGCACCAGAATGTCGCCATCCACGCTCACGCGTTCCACCGCGCCGAAGCAGTCCGTGCGCGACACCAAAGGTTCCGAGAATTGCAGCTTCAAGTCGTAAAGGTCATACCGGCCTTCGGTACGGATACGCAGGATATCCTGAAACCCGTCGGTGGTAACGAGCGCCGTCCGCGCGCCCCGGCGCTCCAGCACCGCATTGGTGACAACGGTGGTCGCGCCGAATATTGCCGCCAGGTCGCGACCATGGCTTTGCCGCATGGCGAGCAGCTCGTCGATGCCTTGCAGCACCGCGCGAGACGGATCGTCAGGCGTGCTCAGCACCTTGTGAGTATGAACCACTCCAGTATCGTCGAGCAGAGCCAGGTCGGTAAAGGTGCCGCCTGTGTCAAAGGCGAGTTTCATCGGGAGCCTCGGGGCAGTTGCGGTGATGTAGAACGTCAGACGGTCGGAAGGGCGGGGCCGTTCGCCGCCATGTCCAGATGACCGGTCATAAAAAGGGATCCAAGCTGCTCATGGGTGATTGCCGAAGGAGGGCCGGTCCAGATGACCTGGCCGAGACGCAGGACCGCGACACGCGTTGACACTTCCATGGCCTTGCGCGTGTTCTGCTCGACCAGCAACACCGTACAGCCTCCCGCGTTGATGCGGAGCATCTCCGAGAAGATCTGGTGGATCGCCTGCGGCGAGAGGCCGACCGACGGTTCATCAATGAGAAGCAGTCGGGGTCGCTGCAGCATCGCCATCCCCATTTCCAGCATCTGCTGCTCGCCACCGGAGAGATACCCGGCCGGATAGCGACGCCGCTCGCGCAGAATCGGAAAGAGGTCGAAGATGGCGTCCCGGTCGCTGCGCTTTGTTCCTGGAACTGCGCAGGATGCCATGTCCAGGTTCTCATCCACCGACATCAGCGGAAAATTGCAGCGCCCCTGCGGTACGAACGCGATACCTCGGCGCAGGATGTCGCGCGGTTTGAGGCCGCTGATGCGTTCACCGTTCCAGACGATCGAGCCGCCGTTGATGGCGGTCATTCCAAAAATTGTCCGGAGCAATGTCGACTTGCCGGCACCGTTCGGTCCCATCAGCGAGACGAACTCGCCAGGCGCAACCAGGAGATCCGTGCCAAACAGAATCTCCAGGGCACCGTAGCCCGCTCGCAGGCCTTCAATCGCCAGCATGTTGGATTCATCCGGCAAGATAAGCCTCCACCACGCGCGGGTCGCGGATCACGTCCTCCGGATTGCCGTCGGCCAGAATGCTGCCCCGGCTCAGGACGACAAGCCGGTGGGACAGATCACTGAGCACGTCGATATTATGTTCGACAATTACGAACGTGACGCCCTGCTCGCGGTTCACCGCTCGGATATTCTCGACAATGCGCTCAATCAAAACCGGGTTGATGCCGGCGAAGGGTTCGTCCAGCAGGATGGTCCGCGGTTCAGGCATCAGCATCGAGGCAAATTGCAGCAGCTTTTGCTGACCAAACGACATCTCGCCGGCCTTGGAATGACGCATGTGCGCCAGCCCTACCCGTTCGAGCAGTTCGCCCGCCCGTGCACGCAGGGCTTGCACACGGCGGTGTGCGAGAGGGCCGAGTGAAAACGTAGCGGCAAGGCTGCGAAATGCGGTCATCTGACCGGCGAGGATCAAGTTCTCCTCCGCCGTCAGCGCCCGAAACACGACAGCCTTCTGGAAGCTGCGGAGCAACCGCTCCTCGCGCGCGATGCGGGCCATCTCCCAACCGGTAATATCCGTCGTTCCGGCAAGCACCTGCCCGGCGGTTGGTCGTACAAGGCCCGTGCAGCAATCGAACAGTGTGGATTTGCCGGATCCGTTCGGCCCGATGAGCCCGCAGATTTTCCCCGCCGCGATATCGAGGTCGATTCCGGCTACCGCAATGACGGGGCCGAATGATTTCCTCACACCCCGCAACGACAGTGCGGCTTGCGTCTCAGCGGTCATGCGGCCCCCGCGCTTTCGGCTGCACCGCTCCTCGTAATGCGGAGGTAAGCGGCGCGATCAATCCCTTGGGAAACGCGAATACGCTGGTCGTGAGAACCAGCCCGTAAACGACCATGCGGAGTTCCGGGGCGATGCGCAGCGCCTCCGAAAGGGCGACGAACACGACACTGCCCAGGATCGGTCCCGCGATCGTGCCGACGCCACCGCCAAGCACCACGACCAAGACGGTGTTCGTGTAGGACGGATCAAACACTGTAGGACTTATCACCGTGACGTAATGCACGTAGTAGCTGCCGCCCGCGCCAGCGAATGCAGCGCTCAAAACGAAGGCCGCAAGGCGGTAATGCCAGGTGCGCCCACCGACGGAGGCGGCCAGGATTTCGTCTTCGCGGATGGCGATCATGTAGCGCCCCGCCGGCGAACGCACGATTGCGACCAGCGCCGCGACCGCCAAGGCGCAAAGCAGAAGGCCAAGATAATAATACTGGACCGTCGTGTGCACGATGAAACCATCGGACCATAGGCCGATCCGGGGCCTGGGCACGCTGGAGAGCCCCATGTCACCACGCGTAAGACCGACCCAGTTCTTCGACACCGATTCGATAATGAACACAAAGGCAATCGTGCACATCACGAACGAGGTATGTCGCAGCCGGAGCGCGGGGATGGCCAAAGGTGCGGCGAGCAAGGCCGGAACCAGGCACGCCGCGACGAAATTCAGCCAGAACGGCGTGCCGAAATGCATCGCGATGAGCGCCGACGTGTAGCCGCCAACGCCAAAGAACCCCATCTGCGCCAGTGAGAGCATGCCGGTATAGCCGAGAATCAGATTGAGTCCGATAGCAGGCAGCAGAAACACCATTGAGACGATCAACGTGCTAAGCTGGTAGGAACTCGCGACAAGGGGAAACAGGACAAGGCATGCCGCAATCAGGACGCCCCCGGCGACCTGCGGCGCGGCATACCGGCCACCGATGGCAATACCGGGCATATCAGTACCGCGCCTTGGTGCTGAAAAATCCTGACGGGCGCCACATCAGCACCATCACCAGAAGGGCAAAGGCAACCGCGTCACGGAACTGCAGGCCCACATAGGCGGCCACCAGACTTTCCATGATGCCAAGCACCCACCCAGCCACCAGCGTGCCACCGATGCTGCCCATGCCTCCCATCACGATCACCGCAAAACTCTTCAACGTGATCGCCTCGCCCATGGCGCCATAGATGTTTATCGTGATCGGAGCGGTCATCACCCCGGACAGCGCGGCAAGCGTTGTTCCGAGGATGAACGTGATTAACACCACACGACGGACATCCACGCCGAGGACGTGACAGCATTCGACATTCTGGGACACCGCACGCATCTGCTTTCCAAATGTCGACTTGCGCACCAGCCATTCCAGCGCGCCGAACACGACCAGTGTGACGAGGAAAATTAGTACCCGCTGTTGCGCGATGTCCTCGCCGAACACGCGCATGGGCTCGAGCCAACCACCATCGAAGATTTGGTAGGTGCCGCCAAATATCAGCGTGGCGGTATTCTGCAGCAGCAGCGAGACGCCGAGGGTCGCGATGATGCCCGCATCAAAGGAGACATCAACGAGCCGCTGCATCACCGCGTAGCCGATGGCCAGCGAGAGGATTCCGACGATCAGGATCGTGAGAGGAATCGATGCCATGTATGACAGGCCAAGGCGGTCGATCGCCCACCAGGCGGCAAAGGCGCCCGCCATGTAGTATTCGCCATGGGCGAAATTGATTTGCCCGAGCACGCCAAGGATGACCGTCATTCCAACGGACACGAGTGCGTAGACCGAGCCGATAACCAGACCGTCGGTGAAAAGATTCTGGAGCACGGATCCGTCTCGCGTTGATTGGATACAGGTGGCGAAACAGCGAAGCAGACAGCGTGTTACGGCTTCGGGTAGACGACCGCGGTGCGGAACACGCCCTTGATCACCGGCTTGCCGTTCTCGACCTGATAAAGGATCATTGGCAGATCGGCCTGGTCATGATTGTCGAACTTCACCACGCCGGTCGCTCCGTCGAATGAAATCCCGGCCAAGGCTTGTTTCACGGCGGCGGGATCCACGCTGCCGGCCTTGCGGATTGCAGCGGCCAGTAGATTGATCGTCTCCCAATGCGTGAACGCGTGGACTTGCGGCACTTCACCACCATACGCCGCCTCGTAATCGTGCACGAAACTCTTGCTGCGGGCGCTGTCGTAGTCGGGAGACCAGGCCGCGGCTTCGATCGCGCCATTGAGGACGCTTGGCGCGGCCTTGATCGTCTGCGGGTTGGTGAAGTCGCCGTTGCCGATGAGGGCGATCTTGCCGGCGAGGCCGGATTCCAGCATCTGCCGAGCGACCAGGCGGCTGGACGCGGCGTAGCCGTACATCAGGATCGCCTGCGCCCCGGAGCTCTTGATCTTGTTCAGCTCCGGAAGGAATTCGGTTGTCGAGGCCTGGAAGTAATCCTCGCTCACGACCGTGATGCCGTAGCGCTGGAAGAATTTTTTCGAGAGAGCAATCGCACCCCGGCCGTAGTCGTTGTCCACGGACAGGATCGCGATCTTATGAAGGTGCCGCTGCTCCGAGGCATACTTCAATACGATGCCGGCACGCTGCTCGTCAGTCGGGTAGTTTCGGAACGTCCATTTGTACCCTCCCACACCGGCCTTGTAGGTGATCGTCGGGTCGGAGGATGCCGCGTTAATCAGGAGGACTTTGGCGTTTTCCACGATCGGTTCGTAGGCGAGTGTTGCCGAGCTGCAGATGTCGCCGAGGACGAACTGGATGTGGTCGCTGGAGATCATTCGTTGCAGTCCCAGCACGCCCTCGACCGGCGTGCACTGGCTGTCGCCGCGAACAAGTTCGATCTTGTGGCCCAGCACGCCGCCCGCCGCGTTGATCTCCTTGGCGGCCAGGCTGGCACCGCGCCACGAGAGGCTACCGTACGGCGCGTTGGCGCCGGTCATCGGGCCGATGACACCTACCTTGAGGTCGCCGGATGCCGCTCGGGCTGCTGGGGGCAACCCCCCGGCCAAGCCCACCGCGGACATGGCCGTGAGCATGAGAAAAATCCGCCTCCGCGTCGTGCTCGTCATCCCCGTCTCCCTGTTTGCGGTCTCGCGGCTCGGTTCCGTCCTCGTGACAGAGTGGGAACCGGTGCGTGGCGATCCGGCGTTCGATTTTGTCTTGACGGTCTGGACGCTATCCCGGCTGACAATCGCGTGACAAAGACGCGTTCCATCTGGCAGGGTCGGAAAAGCCGATGGCTGACCTGCGGGCGGCGCTGCAACGGGGGCTGGTGTTGGATCTTCGGCGCTTGCGGTTCTTTGTGAAGGTCGTCGACCTGGGAAGCATCACACGGGCGGCGGATGTGCTGCACATTGCCCAACCGGCGTTGAGCCAGCACATCATCATGATCGAGCGGTTATTCGGCCAGCCTCTGCTTGTGCGCGGGAGATCTGGCGTTGCCCCAACCAGGGCAGGGCGGGTCGCCTATCGGCACATCCAGTTGCTGCTCCGGCAACTCGACCGGGCGAAGGCGGAAGTGGCCGCCGCGGGCGAGGGCCTCAGCGGTCGGGTCACGGTGGGAGTTGTTCCCTACAACAGCGCCAACGGGCTCGTGCTCGCTCTGATGCAGGAAGTGGCGACGCGGTACCCCGGGATCCTTCTGCACATCCACGAGAATTTCGAGGGTGTTCTGGCGGCGGAGCTTTTGCAGGGACGGATGGATCTGGCGTTTCTATACGAACTCGCGCCGCGCGCGGGGCTGCTCTACTCGCCATTGGTCGCGGAGTCGCTGTCGGTGGTGGCGGCAACGGCAAGCAGCATATCCTTGCCCCCCGGTCAGACCGTCGATCTGGCGGCGCTCGGCGAATTTCCATTGCTGCTGCCGAGCCGGATCCACGCCATGCGGCAGATGATCGAGGTGTGCTTCGAGGCGCGAACGACGAAGCCGCGCGTGCTCGCGGAAATTGAATCGCTCGACACGTTGGTGGCTGCGGTCCGGCAGGGGCTGGGGGCGGCCATCCTGCCCACACTCACCGCCATCGCGATGG
>JAGXAV010000261.1 GCA_018971455.1 Rhodospirillales bacterium | reverse complement strand
GGGGCTTGCGGCCGTTCCCGTGCTGGGCCTGCCCCACGGGGCGCAGGCGGCCCCGGTGCGCGGCGGCAAGATGGTGTTTGCCCGCTACGCCGACAGCCTGTTCCTCGACCCGGTGATGACCGACGCCAACGTCGATATCTGGGTGATGACCAACATCTACGACACGCTGCTGCGCCCGACCAATGACGGCATGTCGATCGAGCCGGGCCTCGCGACCAGATGGACCGTGACGGATGCCGGGAAGACGGTGACGCTGACCCTGCGCCACGGCGTGAAATTCTCCGACGGGGCCGATCTCGCCGCCAGCGACGTCGCCTGGTCGCTCGAGCGCGCGCGCAATCCGAAGATCGGACCGTGGAGCGATCTGGTCAGCTCCATCGACAAGGTCGAGATCGCGGCGCCGGACACGGTCGTGCTGCGCCTCAAGCATCCCGATCCCAGCATCCTGCCGGCGCTGGCCACCTTCAACACCGCCATCATGCCGCAGAAGCTGTTCGAGGCGGCCGCCGGCGCCACCGATGCCGACAAGGCCAAGGCCTATGGCGCGAAGCCGGTCGGCACCGGCCCGTTCCAGCTGGTGGACTGGCAACGCGGCGTGTCGATGAAGCTGGTGCGCAATCCGCATTACTGGAACAAGGCGGCCGACGGGTCCGCGCTGCCCTACCTCGACGAGCTCGATTTCGTCATCATTCCCGATGACGCGACCCGCCTGCTCAAGCTCAAGGCCGGCGAGGTGGACGGCACCGAGTTCGTGCCCTATTCGCGGGTGAAGGAATTGCAGGCCGATCCGAACCTGCGCATGGAGCTGTGGCCGTCCACCAAGGTCACCTACCTGACGATGAACGTGCGGCCGAAGCTGAAGAACGGCGCCGCCAATCCCCTCTCCAACGAGAAGGTTCGCCAGGCGCTGAACTACGCGGTGAACAAGGAGGCGATCATCGCCATCACCACGCTCGGCCTGGGCAAGCCGATGGGCTCGTTCATGTCCTCCACCACGCCGCTCTATGACGGGCCGAAGCCGCTCTACCCCTACGACCTCGCCACCGCGAAGAAGCTGATGGCCGACGCCGGCTTCGCCAAGGGCTTCGAGGTGTCCTGCATCTCGCTCGCCGGCAACCAGGATTATCTCAACAACCTCACCGCCATCCAGCAGATGTGGGCGCAGATCGGCGTCAAGCTCGCCATCGAGCAGATGGACAACCCCACGCTGGTGGCCCGCTATCGCGCCGGGGATTTCTCGCTGCGCACCTCGGCCTGGACCAACGACATTTCCGATCCCAGCGAGATCACCTCCTACTTCGCCTATTTCCCGAATATCGGATCGCTGCATTCGGGCTGGGACAACAAGGAGGTCGACGCGCTGTTCCTGCAAAGCCAGCAGGAGGTCGATCCCGCGAAGCGGGCCGCCGAGTACAAGCAGATCCAGGATATCTACAACGGCTCCGCGCCGATCCTCTACCTGTACGAGACGCCCTATCCCGTCGCCTTCCGCAAGAAGGCCCGCGGCTTCGTGCAGATTCCGCTCGGCAACAACATCTTCGAGACGGCGTATATCGAGGCGTGATGACGCGCGTTGAAAAGGCCGCCGTGGCATGAGCCGCGGCGGCTGGCTGCTCGGCCGGCTGGTGCAGATCATCCCGACCTTCCTGCTGATCGGGGTCGCGGTGTTCGTGCTGGCCCGGCTGCTGCCGGGCGACGTGGTCTCCGCCATGCTGGGCGACCGCGGCACGGATGCCGCCATCGCCAATCTCAAGCACCAGCTCGGCCTCGACCGCTCGATCCTCGCCCAGTTCGCGACCTTCGCCGCCGCCGCCCTGCATGGGCATTTCGGCATGTCGCTGGCCTTCCAGATTCCGGTCACGCGGCTGATCGCCGAGCGCCTGCCGGTGACCCTCATGCTGACCGGCATGGCCGTCGTGATCGCCGTCGTGCTGGCCCTGCCGCTGGCCTTCGTCGCCGCCACGAAGGCCAATCGCTGGCCCGACCTGCTGATCCGCGCGGTCTTTCAGGTCGGCCTGTCCTCGCCGATCTTCTATGTCGGGCTGGTGCTGCTGACGGTCTTCGCCGCCTGGCTGCGGGTGTTTCCGGTCGGCGGCTACGGCGCCACCCTCGGCGACCATCTCTATCACCTGTTCCTGCCGGCGCTGACGCTGGCGCTCAGCCTTTCGGCCATCATCATGCGCAACCTGCGCGCCTCCATCCTGCAGGTGCTGGAGGCGGAATATGTCGATTTCGCGCGCGCCAAGGGGCTGCGCGGGCGCGTCATCCTGCTGCGCCACGTCCTGCGCAACGCGCTGATCGCCACGGTGACGCTGCTCGGCCTGCAAGTCGGCTCGCTGCTCGGCGGCGCGGTGATCACCGAAAGCGTCTTCGCGGTGCCCGGGGTCGGGCGGCTGATGGTCGATTCCATCTTCGCGCGCGACTATCCGGTCATCCAGGCATTGACGCTGGTGCTGGCGATCCTCGTCTCGCTCGCCTTCCTGGTCACCGACATCGTGCAGATGTGGCTCGACCCGCGGATCGGCCGATGATGGCCGCGCGGCCGATGCGGCGGATCGCGCATCTGCCCGCGCCGCTGCTGGCCGGCGCGGCCCTGCTCCTGCTGGTGCTGCTCTGCGCGCTCGCGCCGGGGCTGCTCGCGCCCTACGACCCGCTGGGCTTCGACTATTCCGCCCTGCTCGCGCCGCCCTCGATGGCACACCTTTTCGGCACCGACCAGTTCGGCCGCGACCTGCTCTCGCGAACCATCTTCGCCGCGCGGATCGACCTGCAGATCGCGCTCCTCGCCACCATCTTCCCGGCCCTTGTGGGCAGCCTCGTGGGCCTACTGGTCGGCTGGTACGGCGGCATCGCCGACGCGCTGTTCGGCCGGCTCGTCGATCTCGTGGTGACCTTCCCCTTCCTCGTGCTGGTGATCGCCATCGTCGCCATTCTCGGGCCCGGGCTGCTCAACATGTACATCGCCGTCACCATCGTCGGCTGGGTGTTCTATGCCCGCCTGATCCGCGCCGAGGTGCTGGTGCAGAAGAGTGGCGAATACATCGCCGCCTGCCACGTGCTGGGCTACGCGACGCCGCGCATCATCTTCCGCCACATCCTGCCGAATGCGATCCGTCCCGTGCTGGTCTACATGGTCACCGACATGGCGCTGGCCATCCTGCTCGGCTCCAGCCTCGGCTATCTCGGCCTGGGCGCGCAGCCGCCCACGGCGGAATGGGGCGTGCTGATCGCCGACGGCAAGAACTTCTTCACCCAGGCGCCGTGGATCAGCCTGTTCCCGGGCACCGCCATCGTGCTCGCGGGCCTGGCCTTCAGCCTTGCCGGAGACGGGCTCGCCGACCTCATGGACATCAAGCGGTGAACGCCCCGCTGCTCGACGTGCAGGATCTGCGCGTCACCTTCCGCACCCGCCGCGGCGCCGTGCACGCGGTCGATGGGGTAAGCCTCAGCGTCGCGCCGGGCGAGGTGCTCGGGTTGGTCGGTGAGTCGGGTTCGGGCAAGAGCGTCACGCTGCGCGCCATCCCGCGCCTGCTGCACGCCAACGCCACCATCGCCGGGCGCGTGCTGTGGCGCGGCGAGGACGTGCTCGGCCTCGATGCCGCCCGCCTGCGCGCCCTGCGCGGCGGGCAGATCGGCATGGTCTTCCAGGAGCCGATGTCCGCCCTCAACCCGGTGCTGCCGATCGGCCTGCAGATCGACGAGGTGCTGGTCGCCCACACCCCGCTCGACCGCGCCGCCCGCCGCGCCCGCGCCGCCGAGCTTCTCGGGCTGGTCGGCATCGCCTCGGCGGCCACGCGGCTCGACCAGTATCCGCACGAATTCTCCGGCGGCATGCGCCAGCGTGCGATGATCGCCATCGCGCTCGCCGCCCAGCCCGCCCTGCTGCTCGCCGATGAGCCGACCACGGCGCTCGACGTCACCATCCAGGCGCAGATCCTGGAGCTGATCCTCGAGCTGCAGCGCGAGTTCGGTGCCGCGGTGATCCTGATCACCCACGATCTCGGCGTGGTGGCCGAGACCGCGCGGCGCGTGATCGTGATGTATGCCGGCCGCAAGGTCGAGGAGGCGGCGGTCGGCGAGCTGTTCGCCAACCCGATGCACCCCTACACGCGCGGCC
>JAGXAV010000260.1 GCA_018971455.1 Rhodospirillales bacterium | reverse complement strand
TCCCGCGCCGCCTTGAAGCCCGCGACGAACCGCGCCAGCGTGTCCGAGGTCTGGCCGCGCGGCAGCATCACCTCGATGAGCTGGAACTTGCCGCGCGTGGCGTGCGCGTGGGCCAGGGCCGCCGCCAGCTCGCGTCGGGTGTGGACGCGCACGCCCTCGCCGCCGAGCGGGGCGGCAAGTTCGGCGAAGCGCCAGTCTTCGAGATTGTTGAAATCGCTCTCCGGCTGAAAGACCCGCAGCATCTCCCAGCTGGCATTGTTGAAGACGATGCAGATCGGGTCCCAGCCATGGTGGCGGCAATTGCCGAGTTCGAAGCCGGTCATCTGGAAGGCCCCGTCACCGACCAGGATCAGCGGCCGGCCGGCAGCGACGCACAGGCCGAGCCCGGCCGGCACGCCGAATCCCATGCCGGCATAGTAGCCCGGCGCCACCAGCGGCGCGTTGGCGATCTCCATCGCGGTGAACAGGCAGTCCCCCATATCGGCGGCCATCGGCATCGGGCCGTGCGCGGCGAAGAGATCATTGATGGCCGCGGCGATGTCCGAGGGCACCAGGGCGGTGTCGTCGGCCACCAGGGTGCTCGGCGCCGGCGCGGCAACCGGGGCGGACGATCCGCCGGCGCGCGCCTGCACCCGCGCCAGAAGCGCGTCCATCAGCGCGTCGAGCGGGATCGCCGGATAGACGTGGTGGCCGATGCGCACCTCCCGCCCGATCGCCAGCATGGCCCGGCGCATGTCGATCTTGCGTTCGGAGACGGCGAAATTGGTGTCCGAGAGGATGACGCCGAGGAGCAGCAGCCCATCCGAGCCCTCCACCATGCGGGTCAGCGCGACCTCGCCCGCCGCCCCCATATAGGTGCCGCGCACCACATCCTCCTGCCCGGCGAGCAGGCCGCGGCCCATGAAGGTGGTGACCACCGGCAGGCCGAGCGCGCGGGCGAGCCGGGCGACCTTCTCCTCGGCGCCGTAGCGCCGCACCTCGACATCGACCATCAGCACCGGCGCGCGCGCCGTGCGCAGCCGGTCGAGAATCTCATCAGCGCATTCGGCAACCGCCCCGGCATCGACCGGCAAGGCCGGCAGGCGCGGCACCGGGCCCACCTCGGCGCCCACCAGGTCGCGCGGCAGCTCGATATAGACCGGCAGCGAGTAGGCGTGGGCGCTGCGCAGCACGCGGGCGATCTCCTCCGGCGCGCGGGCTGGCTCGTCCAGGATCGCCTGGTCGCAGGTGATCTCGCGGAAGATGCGGGCCTGGGTGTCCAGCGCCTTGGACATATGGTGCAGATGCCAGCCCGAGGCCCGCTCATGCACGCCCGGGGCACCGGAGACCACCACCAGCGGCGAGCGCTCGGCGTACGCGCCGGCCACCGGGTTGACCAGGTTGAAGGCGCCCGCGCCCCAGGTGGCGACCGCCACCGAGATCGAGGCGCGGTAGCGCGCCGCCGCGTCCGCGGCGAAGCCTACCGACGGTTCGTGGCTCAGCGTGTGGAAGGGCAGCACCCCGCTCTCCTCGATCACCTTGCAGAAGGGCAGCACGAAATCGCCGGGAATGCCGAAGATCTCCTGCGCGCCATGCGCCTTGAGCGCGTCGAGCAGCGCGCGTCCGAGTGTCGGCATTCGTTTGGGCCTCCCTGATTGCCGCCCCATCCTAGCGCGGCCATCGTTTTAAATGAAACCATGTCGGGCGAGCGGCCCAGGCCGGGCTTGCCTCCCAGTCCTGTGTCGTGCCTCCCGGTCTTGCGCCTTCCTCACGGTGTGCCGCGCCTGACGCCATCCCGCCCTTGACGGGGCTGCGCCTGCCCCGCATCACTCGGCGAGAATCCAAGAATCGGGCGGGGGGAGGCAGCCATGATGCGCTGGTGGGACCGGATCGAGCAGATCCTGGTCGGGTTGCTCGGCCTCGCCGCCCTGGTGGTTGGCGTGTGGCAGGTCGCCGGCCGCTACATCGACCCGCAGCTCTCCTCCGGCTGGGGGGATGAGGTGCTGGTCTATCTCATCGTCTGGGCGATCATGATCGTCTCCAGCCAGCTCGTTCGCCATGACGGGCATGTCCGCCCGGACGTGGTGTTGCGCCTGCTCGGCCCGCGCGCGCAGCGCTGGCTCGAAATCTTCAACTGCCTCGCGGCCCTGGCCTTCTGCGGCGGGCTCGTCTGGTACGGCTTTCAAATCACCCAGACCGGCTGGATGCTCGACGAGCGCAGCCAGACCGGGCTGTCATTCCCGATGTATATCTACTATGCGGCCCTGCCCACCGGCTCCGCGCTGATGGTGGCCCGCTACGCCATCCGCCTGGTGCGCTACATCTTCTTCTTCGACCCCGCGACGATGGCCGTCGGCCAGACCGTCCATGACGCGCCGATGGACATGGCGCTGCCCGGCCGAAAGCACTGACGATGTGGACAATCCTCTTCCTTCTCGCCTTCTTCGGCCTGCTGTCCTGCGGCATGCCGATCTTCCTGGTGCTCGGCCTGATTTCGGCCGTGCTGTTCCTGGTCAGCGGCGAGCCGCTGATCGGCATCGCCCAGGTCATCATCGACCAGCTCAATTCCTCCACGCTGATGTCGCTGCCGCTCTTCGTCATGGCGGCGGCCTTCATGCGCCATGGCGGCATTGCGCGCGCGCTCGTCGATCTCGCCTCCGCCTGGCTCGGCGGCATCCGCGGCTCGCTCGGGCTGGTGACCGTCGTGTCCTGCACGCTGTTCGCCGCCATCTGCGGCTCGTCGGTGGCGACGGCGCTGGCGATGGGCACCATCCTGCTGCCGGCGATGCTGGAACGCGGCTATCCGCGCTCCTTCGCCCTCGGCGTCATCGGCGCCTCGGGCACCATCGGCATCGTGATCCCGCCGAGCCTGGCGCTCATTCTCTACGGCATCGTCACGGACCAGTCGGTGCCGCGCCTGTTCCTGGCCGGCATCCTGCCCGGCATCCTGCAGGCCGCGGCCTTCTTCGGCTGGGTATGGTATGACGCGCGGCGGCGCAATTTTCCCATCGAGCCCAGCATGCCGATGGGCGAGCGGCTGCGCCTGACCCTGCGCGCCCTGCCCGCCATGGCGGTGCCGGTGGTGGTGCTGGTCGGCATCTACGGCGGCTTCGTCACCGTCACCGAGGCGGCGGCGCTGTCGGCGGTGGTCGCGCTGATCGTTAGCCTGTTCTTCTATCGGGGCTTCCCCGTCACCGCGACGCTGCGGGTGATCACCGACGCGCTGCGCAGCGCCGGCACGATCATGTTCATCGTCGCGAGCGCCCTGGTCTTCGGCCACTGGATGACGGAATCCGGCATCCCGGCGAAGCTCGTCACCTTCACCGTCAGCCATGGCTTCACCACCTGGGAGTTCCTGCTGACCATCAACGTGCTGTTGCTGGTGCTGGGCTGCTTCCTGGAGGTCATCGCCACCCTGCTGGTGGTGATGCCGGTGCTGGCGCCGGCGCTGATCCCCCTCGGCGTCGATCCCGTGCATTTCGCCATCATCTTCACCCACAACATGGAGATCGGCCTGGTCCATCCGCCGGTCGGCCTCAACCTGTTCGTGCTCTCGACCATTTCCGCCGCCCCGATCAGCGAGGTGATCCGGGGCATCCTGCCCTTCCTGGTGCTGCTGCTGATCGTGCTGACGCTCATCACCTACGTGCCGGTGCTGACGCTGTGGCTGCCCAACCTCGTCTTCGGGCACTGAACGGGGGCAGTCATGGCGCCGGCGGATCTCGGGGCGGCAATGGAGATGGCCCTCGCCGAAGCGCGCGCCGCCGCCGCCCGCGGCGAGGTGCCGGTGGGCGCGGTGGTGCTGGGCCCGGACGGAGCGGTGCTGGCCCGCGCCGGCAACCGGACGGAGGAGCGGCGCGACGCCAGCGCCCATGCCGAGATGCTCGCCCTGCGCGCCGCCGCAGACCGGCTCGGCTCGCCCCGGCTGGCCGGCTGCGACCTGGTGGTGACGCTCGAGCCATGCGCGATGTGCGCGGCGGCGAGCGGGCTGTTCCGCATCCGCCGCCTCGCCTTCGGCGCCTACGACCCCAAGGGGGGCGGCATCGACCATGGCGCGCGCGTCTTCGCGGCACCTGGAAGCCAGCACCGGCCGGAGGTCATCGGCGGGTTGCAGGAGGCGGCCGCGGCCGCCCTGCTGCG
>JAGXAV010000259.1 GCA_018971455.1 Rhodospirillales bacterium | reverse complement strand
GTGGTCGCGCTGCGCGCCTACGCCATGCTGACGGCGCCGGAGACCATGGAGGCGCGCAAGCAGGAGCAGGCCGGCTCCTCCGGCCGCGACCCCGAGGACATCGCCTTCTTTCCCCTCACCCTGCCCTTCACCACCGGGCCCGGCACCATCTCGGTCGCCATCGCGCTGGGCGCCGGGCGGCCGCCGCCGGGAGACGGCCTGCTCCCGTTCTTCCTCGGCGTCTCCGCCGCCGCCGTGGCGATCGCCCTGCTGGTATGGATCGCCTACCGCTCGGCCGACCGTGTCGCGGCCCTGGCCGGCGCCTCGGCGCGGCGCACCATGGCCCGGCTGAGCGCGTTCCTGCTGCTCTGCATCGGCACCCAGATCATGATCGGCGGCGTGGCCGACATCCTGGCGATGCTGCGTCACTGAAACGCCGTTATTTTCTGAATTGCTCAAATAGCATACCCGATCAGCCGGATTGTGCTTCTCATCGCCGCGCCGAAGCGCCTATGAGGGGGGCGGCCAGGCGGCGGGCAACGGGGCGCGCCGCGCCAGGAGGGGCCCGGATCCGCCGGGCCGCATGACGCCATGCACGCAGCCACCAACGCGGTGTTCCTCGCCCGCCTGCAATTCGCCTTCACCGTCGGCTTCCACATCGTCCTGCCCGCCTTCTCCATCGGGCTGGCGAGCTATCTCGCCGTGCTGGAGGCGCTGTGGCTGCGCACCGGCAAGCCGGTCTACATGGATCTGTTCCAGTACTGGGTGAAGGCGTTCAGCCTGGTCTTCGCCATGGGCGTCGTCTCGGGCATCGTCATGTCCTACGAGTTCGGCCTCAACTGGGGCGCCTTCTCCGACAAGGCCGGCCCGGTGATCGGGCCGCTGATGGGCTACGAGGTGCTGACGGCTTTTTTCCTCGAGGCCGGGTTCCTCGGCATCATGCTGTTCGGCCTGCAGCGCGTCGGCGCCGGGCTGCATTTCCTGGCCACCTGCATCGTCGCCCTCGGCACGCTGATCAGCGCCTTCTGGATCCTGGCCGTCAATTCCTGGATGCAGACGCCGGCCGGCTACACCATCGCGCCCGATGGCCGCTTCCTGCCGGCGGACTGGTTCGCGATCATCTTCAACCCGAGCTTCACCTACCGCCTGCCGCACATGGTGCTGGCGAGCTATCTCTGCGTCGCCTTCTTCGTCGGCGCCGTCGGCGCCTGGCACCTGCTGCGCAACCCGTCCAACCCGGCGGCGCGCACCATGTTCTCGATGGCGATGTGGATGGCGCTGCTGGTGGCGCCGGCGCAGATCGTGCTCGGCGATCTGCACGGGCTGAACACGCTGCACGAGCAGCCGGCCAAGCTCGCCGCCATGGAAGGCGACTGGGTGACCGAGGCGGGCACGCCGCTGGTGCTGTTCGGCCTGCCCGACATGAAGAGCGAGACCAACGATTATGCGCTCGCCATTCCCCATCTCGGCAGCCTGATTCTCACCCATAGCTGGAACGGCGCGGTCAAGGGGCTGAAGGATTTCCCGCCCGACCAGCGCCCCGACGTGCCGGTGGTGTTCTGGGCCTTTCGCATCATGGTCGGGCTCGGCTTCCTGATGGCGGCGATGGGGCTGGCCAGCCTGGCGGCGCGCGTCTCGGGCCTGCACCGGGCCATCTGGCTGCAACGCTGGGCGGTGGCGATGGCGCCGGCCGGCTTCGTCGCGCTGCTCGCCGGCTGGGTGGTCACCGAGGTGGGCCGCCAGCCCTACACGATCTACGGCCTGCTGCGCACCGCCGACAGCGTCTCGCCGATCGCCGCCCCCGGCGTCGCCACCTCGCTCGCCGCCTTCGCGGTGGTCTATCTGATCGTCTTCGGCGCCGGCTTCCTCTTCCTGCTGCGCCTGATGGCCCGCCCGCCAATGCCGCATGAGCCCGGCCCCGCCGCCGACCAGCCCACCCGCGCGGCCGGCATCATGCCCGCGCCGGCGCAACAGATCGCCGGGGAGTAGCGCCATGTTCACCGCCACCACGCTGCCGCTGATATGGGCCGGCCTGATCGCCGTCGCCGTGCTGGCCTATGTCGTGCTCGACGGGTTCGACCTTGGCGTCGGCATCCTGTTCGCCGTCGAGCGCGACCGCACGCGCCGCGACACCATGGTGAACTCCGTGGCCCCGGTGTGGGACGGCAACGAAACCTGGCTGGTGCTCGGCGGCGGCGGGCTGCTTGCCGTCTTCCCGCTCGCCTATGCCATCATCATGCCGGCCCTCTACCCGGTCATCATCGCCATGCTGCTGGCGCTGGTGTTCCGCGGCGTCGCCTTCGAGTTCCGCTTCCGCGCCCGCGGCGAAGCGGGCCGGCAGGGCTGGGATTTCGCCTTCTTCGCCGGCTCCACCCTGGCCGCCTTCTGCCAGGGCCTGGCATTGGGCGGGCTGCTCCAGGGCATCAAGGTCACCGGCCGAGCCTATGGCGGCGGGTGGTGGGACTGGCTGACCGGCTTCTCGATCCTCTGCGGCGCCGCCCTGGTGCTGGGCTACGCCCTGCTCGGCGCCACCTGGCTGATCTGGCGCACCGAGGGCGAGCTGCAGCGCAGCTGCCGCCGCCACGCCCGCACCCTGGGTGCGGTCGTGCTCGGGCTGATCGCCGTGGTCAGCCTGTGGACGCCGATGCTCAACCCGCAATTCGCCGCCCGCTGGTTCGGCTGGCCCGGCATCGCGCTGACCAGCCCGGTGCCAATCCTCGTCGCACTGCTGGCCTGGGGCTTCTACCGCAGCCTCTCGTCGCGCCACGAGGTGACGCCCTTCCTGTGCGCGCTGGGCTGGTTCGTGCTGGGCTATGCCGGCCTCGGCATCAGCGTCTATCCGCACATCGTGCCGCCCGGCATCACCATCTGGGACGCCGCGGCCCCGCCGGCGAGCCAGGGCTTCCTGCTGGTCGGCGCCCTGGTGCTGGTGCCGATCATCCTGATCTACACCGGCTATGCCTACTGGGTGTTCCGCGGCAAGGTGCGGGAGGGCGCGCATTACCACTGAGCGCCGCGCCAAGGGGCGCACGCCGCGCCGCCTGCTGTGGTTCGTCGGGCTCTACGCGGCGAGTGTGGGCGCCGCGCTGGCGCTGGCGGCGCTGCTGCGGCTCGCCCTTCGGCACTGACGCTCAGAACTCGCGCAGCAGGCGCTGGATGTAGTCGAGCTCGAGCTGCGGGCGCGTGCGGTCGGATTCACGCTTGCGCAGCTCCTGCTGGATCGCCCGGCTGCGCGCGGCCTCCATCTGGTCAGGCAGCGTCACGCTGCCATCGAGCTCGCGTCCGCCAACGCCGTCGCCGAGCCGGCGGCCCAGCGGATCGCGCTGCCCGCCGCGCCGGTCCATGGAGCGGCCCCAGCCCTGCCCGAAACCCCGGCTGCCGCCATAGCCGTATTGCTGGCCCTGGCCCTGCCCGAACCGGCCCCGTCCGAACTGCCCCTGGCCCTGCTGGTCGCCCTGGCCCATCTGCTGGCCGTCGCCCTGCCCGTCCTGCCCCTCTCCCTGGCCGGGCTGGCCGAATTGTTGCGCCATCTGCTGGCCCATTGCCTGGCCGCCTTTCTGCAGGGCGGCGATGGCGCGCTGCTCGGCGGCGGCGGCGCTGGGGTCATCGGCGCCGGCGAGGGACTGCCCGGCATCGCGCATGGCATTGACCGCGTCGCCCAGATTGGGCGGCACGCGGCCGGTGAGGTCGCCATATTGCTGCATCAGCTCGCCGAGCACCCGCCGCAGGGCCGCCTGGACCTGCCCGTCGCCGGCGCGCTGGCGGTCGTCATCGGGCGAGGGGATGCTCGCCTGCGCGCGGTTCTGCGCATGGTCCAGCAGGTCGCCCTGCCGGCGGACGATGTCCTGGAGCACCGACATCTGCTGCTGCCCCTGCCGCCGCTGCGCCGCCCGCTTCTGTTGCTCGGCGGTCATCGGCCCGCGATCCGGCCGGCCGTCCTGCAACGCCTTCAGCATCTGCTCGAGCTGGGCGAGCTGCTGGCGCGTCGACTCCATGTTCCCCTGGCGCGCCGACTCATGCATCTGACGCGCCTTGTCCTGCATGTCGCGCGCGTCGAGCGGATCGCGGGTGGGGTCGAACGGCACGCCGCCCGGATCGCGCCGCGCCTGCTCGGCCAGCGCATCGAGGCGTTTGCGCAGCGCCTCCCGCAAGGCCTGG
>JAGXAV010000258.1 GCA_018971455.1 Rhodospirillales bacterium | reverse complement strand
CCGCCGACGCGGGTGAAATCCTTGTCCGCGCCGGCAAAATCCTTGGCCCGGGCGCGCAGTACGCCGTGCAGGTAGGTCCCCATGGCGCTGCGCGGCTCGGCCTTGAGCACGGCATCCACATCCTCGGCCGCGCGCGAATCCTTGCCGGTGACGAGCAGGATGTTGGCCCGCTCCAGCCGCGCGGCGACGAGATCGGGGTTGAGCGCCAGCACCGCGTCGAAGGCGTCCAGCGCGCCCGTGCGGTCGCCACGCAGATTGGCGAGCTGGCCCTTGAGGAGCAGGGCGTCCACCGAGCGCGGATTGATCTGCAGCGCGCGGGCGACCTTGCTCTCGGCCGTCGCGGGGTCGTGCATGGCCACCGCCACGCGCGCCGTGGCCAGGGCGGCGTCCACCGATTGCGGCGCCAGCCGCTCGGCCTGCTCGGCCTCGCGCCGCGCCGCCGGGGCCTGGCCGAGCGACAATTGCGCGAGGCTGCGCATCACCAGCAGGGGCGCGGCTTGGTCGGGCGGCAGGCCCTGCACCGGGAAGTCGCGCAGCAGCGCCTTGTCGTGGCCCTGCGCCAGGTAGCTGCGCGCCAGCAGCGGATTGACCGCGCGCGGATCGAAGCCGAGGTCGCGCGCCGTGCGCAGCTCCTTCTCGGCGGCCACCGGGTCGCCCATGCGCAGGCTCACCTCGCCGAGGCGGAAATGCGCCACCGAATTGCGCGGATCGGCCAGCACGGCCCGGCGCAGCGCGATCTGCGCGCCGGCGATGTCGCCCTTGAGCAGCAATTGCTGGGCGACCGTATAAGGGCTCGGCGCATGGCCGTAGCGCCACCAAACCGCCCCGCCGAGCAGGACGACGAACAGCAGCGGCACGGCAATCAGCAGCTTCTTCATCGGCGATCGGTCCGTTTACGCAATGGGAACATGGCGCGCCGTCAGGACTCGGCGACCGGTGTCGCGTCATCCTCCGCCACCGCGGCCGCCAGGCCGTGCGCCTCCATCAGCGAATACAGCGTCGGGCGGCTGACGCCGAGCATCTTGGCAGCCAGCGCCAGCGTGCCGTTGCTGCGCGCCAGGGCGAGCGCCAGCACCTCGCGCTCGGCGTGCAGGCGGGCGGTGCGCAGGTCGAGATCCTGCGGGCCGTCGGTGCCGGCGCTGAGTTCGAGGTCGGCGGCGTCGATCAGCCGGGAGTCGGACATCACCACGGCGCGCTTGAGGCGGTTCTCCAGCTCGCGCACATTGCCCGGCCAGCCATGCCGCGCGATCGCGCGCACCGCCTGCTCGGTGAAGCCGCGCAGGTTGCGGGAGAATTCGCGGTTGAAGCGGCCGAGGAAGTAGCGCGCCAGCAGCAGCGCGTCGCCCGGCCGGTCGCGCAGCGGCGGAATGCGCACGGTGACCGAGTTGAGGCGATAGAACAGGTCGCCGCGGAAGCGCCCGTCGCCGATCTGCTCGTCGATGTTGGTGTTGGTCGCCGAGACGATGCGCACATCGACGGGAATGCTGGTCCGCCCGCCGATGCGCTCGATCACCTGCTCCTGCAGGAAGCGCAGCAGCTTGACCTGCAACGGGTGCGGCAGATCGCCGATCTCGTCGAGGAAGAGCGTGCCCTTGTTGGCTGCCTCGATCTTGCCGATGGTCTGCTTGACCGCGCCGGTGAAGGCGCCGCGCTCGTGGCCGAACAATTCCGATTCCAGAAGGTTCTCCGGAATGGCGCCGCAATTGATGGCGATGAAGGGCTGCTTGGCGCGCGGGCCGAGATCGTGCAGCGCGCGCGCCAGCGCCTCCTTGCCGGTGCCGCTCTCGCCGAGCAGCAGCACGGAGACGTTGGTGGTGGCCAACCGCTCCACCGTGCGGCAGACCTTGAGCATCGGCTCGCTGGCGGTGACGATCTGCTTGATCGGCGAGGCGGTCGGCGCGGCGGCGAGGCGGCGATTCTCCGCCTCGAGATCGTGCACGTGCAGGGCGCGCTCGATGATGGTGCGCAGCAGCGCGATGTCCATCGGCTTTTCGCAGAAATCATAGGCGCCGCTGCCGATGGCGCGCAGCGCATGGGTGCGGTCGCCGTGGCTGGTGGCAACGATCACCTTGCTGGTCGGCAGGAGGGCGGTCAGCGCCTCGACGGTGGCGAAGCCCTCGCTCACCCCGTCCGGGTCGGGCGGCAGGCCGAGATCGACGATGGCGACCGCCGGGCGCTCCTTCTGCGCCAGCGCCAGCGCCGCCGGGCGGGTATGGGCCACCGCGAGCTCGAAGCCCGGAAAGGCCCAGCGATACTGGCCGCACAGCCCCTCGTCATCCTCGACGATGAGCAGCGTCGGCTTGCCGGTCATGGCCGGAACCTCCGGGTCGCGGGCCGGCCGGCCCGCGCGATCGGCGCGGCGCGGCCTGTCGAGAGTCGGCGGGGCGAAAGAATGCACGGCATGCTCATCAGCCATTTCTGCCACGTCCGCCGCAAAAAGGGCAGTGTGCGTTCCGTCATGTTAAGAACCCGGCATGTTGAGAACGCAGCGATTTCTGGACCATCGGCGGCAGCAGGGCGCCGGGCGGGACGACGACACATCTTGACTTCAATGAGACCGTAATGGTACCGTTATATGTCGCAATTTCGCGCCGATCGGGCCAGGCCGGTTGTGCCCGGCTTCCGGTCGAGCGAGCGGTCTGCGTCGCTGGCCGGCCTTCGTGGTTGCCAGGCCGTCCCTTATGGAGAGCACTCAAATGGTCGCCGTCCTGACCGCCGATCGTCTCCTGGCCATTCTGCGCGACACGATCGTCGGCACGGTGCGCCGTGACGGGCCGGACATGTCGGCGCGCCAGTTCGGCGTGTTCCTCATCTGCTATATCGAGGAGGGGCCGCATACCGTGCGCGGTCTCGCGGCCCGGCTCGAGGTGTCCAAGCCGGCCATCACGCGCTCGATCGACCGGCTGGCCGAGCTCGGCATGGCCAAGCGCGGGCCGGACCCGCGCGATCGCCGCAGCGTGCTCGTCCAGCGCACCCGCAAGGGGCTGGAGTTCCTCGCCGATCTGCGGGACGTGATATCGAACAGCGCCAAGGCGCCACGTAAACCGACACCCTTGATTCCGTCGCAGCCTGAGCAGGTTCTTGTTGGAGACCGGCGCAGGCGTCGGGCCTGACGATGCCGCGATGGTGGAGCCAGAACGCAAAACCCCCCGCTCCGGTTGGAGCGGGGGGTCTGCGGCGGGCGGCCTCTAGGTTTCGGGGCGCCAGAAGGCGATGACGCGGCATCCTGCCGACAGGACGGGATCGTTCGGCAGGTGCGGGGCACAGACAAGAACGCTGGCGGCTGGGTAGGCCAATTCGCGGGCCAAGGCGAAGCGGCTCGTCTGGATCGCCTTGGCCGCCTCGATCCTGGCCAAGTTCGACAGACTGCCTGAAGGATCCGTATGGGTCAGAGCACTTGGCGTGTCTGGCGTATTGCTGCTGGCAAGAGCACAATGTCCCGCATCGGGCGCGCTGGTGAGGCCGACCTCTGGCAGAGCGGGGCGGCGCGAGGCAGGTTGTACGAAAACCGCCTATGCCGAGGGTGGAGCGAGCGTCTCGATTATGCGGCAGTCGGCGACCGTGCCCCGACCACAACGACCGATGATGTCGGCAAGCTCGTCCCGGAGCGCGGTCAGGTCCGTGATCTTGCGCTCGACTTCGGCTAAGTGCTGCCGCGCGATCATGTCCACTGCCTGGCAAGAGCCGTCCCGCTCATCAGCGAGTGCCAGCAACTCGCGTACTTGATCGAGCGGGAACCCGAGATCACGGGCTCGCCGGATAAAGCTCAGGCGGCCAAGATGCCCTTCGCTGTAAGAGCGGTAGTTACCCCTGGTACGCGCTGGGGCCGGCAAAAGACCAATCCTCTCATAGTAGCGGATGGTCTCCACCTTCGTACTCGTTCTCTTCGCGAGATCCCCGATCGCCAGTTGCGCCATGCGTTTGACCCTCTAGTAACTACAGGGTGCATATGGGGTGTCACATCGAACGCGACGAGGTGACAAATGACCGGCTGCTGCCACGATGACCACTGCTCCTCCCCCGAGGACCTGAACAGCCCACGCTGGCGCTGGGCGCTCTGGGTTGCGCTCGCAGTCAATATGTCCATGTTCCTGGCGGAGATCGTTGCCGGCGTCGCAGCGGGCTCCGCCTCGCTCCAGGCTGATGCGATC
>JAGXAV010000257.1 GCA_018971455.1 Rhodospirillales bacterium | reverse complement strand
GATCTGGTCAAGGGCATGCTCAAGCACCTGGCCCAGTTCATCGTCATGAAGGCGGCCGCCGAGGTGAAGGTGTTCGTCGATACCGCGCCGGTGATGGAGAAGCCGCTGGCCGCGCGGGCGGGGCTGGGCTGGCAGGGCAAGCACACCAATCTGGTGTCGCGCGGGGACGGCTCGTGGCTGTTTCTCGGCGAGATCTACACCACGCTGGACCTGCCGGCCGATGCCGCCCATGCCGATCGCTGCGGGCGGTGCACGCGCTGCCTGTCGGCCTGCCCGACGCAGGCCTTCCCCGCGCCCTACCGCCTCGATGCCACGCGCTGCATCTCCTACCTCACCATCGAGCATCGCGGGCCGATCCCGCACGAATTCCGCGCCGCCATGGGCAACCGCATCTATGGCTGCGACGATTGCCTGGCGGTCTGCCCGTGGAACCGCTTCGCCAGGGCGACGCGGCAGGCGAAATTGCAGGCGCGCGACGATCTGGTGGCGCCGCGCCTGGCAGCCCTGGCCGCGCTCGACGATGCGGGTTTCCGGCGCCTGTTCGCGGGCTCGCCGGTCAAGCGCATCGGGCGTGATCGTTTCGTGCGCAATGTGCTGATCGCCATCGGCAATTCGGGCGACCTTTCGCTCCTGCCCGCGGCAGGGCATCTTCTGAGCGACCCCGACCAGGTGGTGGCCGAGGCCGCCGCCTGGGCGGTGGCGCGGTTGCGCAACAGCGAGGCATCATGATCCGTACCGAGACCGACAGCCTGGGCAGCATCGAGATCGATGCGGCGCGCTACTGGGGGCCGCAGACCGAGCGGGCGCGGCGGCTGTTCCGCATCGGCACGGAACGCTTCCCCACCGGCCTGATCCGCGCCGTGGGCCTGCAGAAGCAGGCCGCCGCGGAGGCCAATCTGGCACTCGGCGAGTTGCCCCGCAGCGTCGCGGCACCCATCATCACCGCGGCGCGCGAAGTCGCCGAGGGCAAGCTCGATGCCGAGTTTCCGCTGCCGGTGTGGCAGACCGGCTCGGGCACGCAGACCAACATGAACGCCAACGAGGTGATCGCCAACCGCGCGAACGAAATGCTGGGCCAGGCGCTGGGCAGCCGCAGCCCGGTGCATCCGAACGATCACGTCAATCGCGGCCAGTCCTCCAATGACAGCTTCCCTACCGTGATGCACATCGCGGCCGCCGAGTTCGTCGATGCGCTGACGCTGCCCGCCCTGCGCGTCCTGCATGCGGCGCTGGCGCGCCAGGCCCGCGCCTGGACGGGCATCGTCAAGATCGGGCGCACCCACATGATGGACGCGGTGCCGATGACGCTCGGCCAGGAATGCGGCGCCTGGGCGCGGCAGGTGGAGCTTGCGGTGGTGCGGCTGGAGGCGGTGCGGCCGCGCCTGCTCGCGGTGCCGCAGGGCGGCACGGCGGTCGGCACCGGGCTGAACCGCCACCCCGATTTCGATCGCGTCTTCTGCGAGCGGCTGGCCGGGCTGACCGGGCTTGCCTTCACCGCCAACCCCGACAAGTTCGAGGGCATGGGCGCGCATGACGTCTTCGTCGAGCTGTCCGGAATCTTCAGCACCATTGCGGTGTCGCTCAACAAGATCGGCAACGATATCCGCCTGCTCGGCTCCGGTCCGCGCGCCGGCATCGCCGAGCTGGTGATCCCCGAGGACGGGCTGTCCTCCTCGATCATGCCGGGCAAGACCAACCCGACGCAGAGCGAGGCGCTGACCATGGTGTGCGCGCAGGTGATCGGCAATCACATGGCGATCACCCTGGGGGCGGCGCAGAGCTTCCTGCAGCTCAACGTGTTCAAGCCGTTGATTATCCATAACGTGCTGCAATCGGCCCGACTGCTCGCCGATGCCTGCGAGAGCTTCGCCGTTCACATGGTGGAGCGGCTGGTGCCGAACCAGGCGCGCATCGCCGAGAACCTGGCGCGCTCGCTGATGCTGGTCACCGCGCTGAACCCGCATATCGGCTACGACCACGCGGTGCAGATCGCCAAGACGGCGCTGGCCGAGGATGTCACTTTGAAGGAGGCGGCGGGGCGGCTCGGGCTGGTCTCGGCGGAGGATTTCGACCGCTGGGTGCAGCCCGCGCGCATGGTCGGGCCCGGCGACACGCTGGCCGGCGGCTAGGCGTGCTGGAGAAGCGCAGCTTCACGCTGGCCGGGCATCGCACCAGCGTCGCTCTGGAGGCGGAGTTCTGGGCGGCGCTGGCGGCGGCGGCATCGCGCGACGGCGTGACCCTGGCCGCCCTGGTCGCCGGCATCGATGCCGCCCGCCCGCCCGGCCGGTCGCTGGCTTCGGCGCTGCGAGTCCATGCGCTGCGGGTGCATGCGCTGGCGGTAAAGGGTGAGAGTTAAGCCCGGGCGTCGCTACTTACTGCATTAACGCAACGGAAAGATTGGCGGGTCAAAAGGGCGGGGCAGGGCCCGGACGGGCTCGTTTTCATGTGCGAAAGGGCCGCTGCTGTGAGGAAATCCGACGAGACCGCGTTCGCCACGCCGGGGCTGCGGCAATGTCTGCGCATGAGTGCGGCAATGGTTGCCGCGCTGTCGGTCGGATCCGCCCCGGCGTGGGCCGGCCTGGCATTCCGCAACGTCTATGCAACGAACGTGACCTCGGCGACGGATGACGGAACGGGCATGATCGCCGGATCGCTGAGTGCTGCGATCTTGGCCGCCAATGGCAGCCCGGGCGCCACCATCGACGTGCTGGGCCTGTCGAGCATCATCACCTCCGGCCAGCTGCCGGTCATTGCAGCGCCGGTGACGCTCTCCAGCACGGCGGCGGTCGCCATCGCCACCTCGCTTGCCGATGGCAGCGCGCTGCTCTCGCTGGGCTCGGCGGCATCGCTGACCGCGGGGGCGAACGTGTCATTGACCGGCAGCACGGGGACGACGGGGATCATCGGCAGCGTGGGCGGCACGAGCGGCCCGATCGGAACCATCGGCGGCCCAGGGACACGAGGTGGCCAGGGGGGGCAGGGCGGAGCCGGCGGCGCCGGGATCAGCAGCGCCGGCGGGGTCATCATCAACAACGCGAGCGTGACCGGCGGCACGGGCGGCACCGGCGGCACCGGTGGCCAGGGTGGTCCTGGCGGCTACGGCAGCGCGATCGGTGGCAATGGCGGCACCGGCGGCACGGGCGGAACCGGTGGCACCGGCGGCGATGGCGTTGACGGAACCGGCTTCACTCTCACCAACAACGCCAGCATCACCGGGGGCCATGGCGGCCTGACCGGCGCGGGCGGGTCCGGTGGGTCGGGTGGCGGTGGGGGCGTGTTCAATGGCGGCCCTGGGAGTGTCGGCACGGGCGGGATCGGCGGCAATGGCGGGACCGGTGTGGCCGGGTCGGGCTTCACGCTCACCAACAACGGCACCGTCGCCGGCGGCGTCGCCGGCACTGGCGGCAGCGGCGGAAACGGCGTCGGCGGCACCGGCTTCACCGCCACCAATGCCGCCACCATCAGTGGCAGCAATGGCGCCGCCGGCATTGCCGGCAGCGCGGGGACCCAGGCCGGCAGCAACGGCGGCAATGGCGGCGCCGGCGTGACGGGGACGAACTTCCTCCTGACCAATCGCGGGACCATTTCCGGCGGCAACGGCGCCAATGGCGGAGACGGCTACAACCCCCCATCCACGGGCCCGGTGCTGCCGGGCAATGGCGGGAGTGGCGGCAATGGCGGCAATGGCGGGGCCGGCGTGAGCGGGGCGGGCTTCCAGCTCACCAACACCGGCACCATCAGCGGCGGCAGTGGCGGGCTGGCCGGCGCCAGCTACAACACCCTGTTCTCCTTTCCGGGCATGCCGGTGGCGAGCAACGGCGTCGCCGCGGCCGCCATCGTCGCGACGGGCAATGCGAGCATCACCAATGCCGGCACCATCGCCGCCGCCGGCGGCGACGCGATCGATCTCTCCGGCGGCAACAACCAGCTGGTGCTCGAGGCCGGCTCGGTGATCTCCGGCAACGTGGTCAGCACTAACGGCACCACCGGCCCGGTGGACGATCTTGTCCTCGGCGGCGATGCCAACGCCGCCGGCGGCAACAGCTTCAACCTGGGCCAGCTCGGCGTTCAGTATCAGGGCTTCCAGAGCTACCGGAAGATTGGCGCCAGCACCTGGACCCTGTCAGGCACCGGGGGCAATGCGGGCGATAGCTGGACGG
>JAGXAV010000256.1 GCA_018971455.1 Rhodospirillales bacterium | reverse complement strand
GCCTCCCGGCGGCGGGCGATCTGGCTGGCGAGGGCCTCCTCGGCGCCGCGGGCCGCCGCCAGGCGGGCGACGGCGATCGCCGTCTCGCTCGCCGCCCGGCCGGCGATGGCGCGGGCGGCCTGGATGGCCGCCCGGCCGCGCGGCAGCCAGGCGGCGAAGGCCTCCACCGCGCCGTCCCCGGCCTCCATGGCCGATGCGGCCAGCTGCTCGCGAGCCAGGGCGGCCTCGGCCTCGCGCTCGGCCGCCCGTGCCGCGTCCTCGGCAAGCTGGTGGTGCGACAGCGCCTGGCGGGCTTCCTCGATCGCGCGGTGGCGGGCCCGTGCGAGCGCGCCTAGCACGGGCGGCAGATCGGCGGGCGGCGAGTCTGCGGGCTGGTGAGGGGCGGGACGATCGGCCATGCCGCCCATCAGACGCGCGGTTGTTTAACGAGGGCCTAATGCGCCGCCGGGTGCGGCTTGCGCGCGCCGGGCCGCCGCCGCAGGATCGGGGCATGGAAAAGGGCATCGGGATCGCCGGCGTGGCCGGCCGCATGGGGCAGCTGCTGGTCGAGGAGGTGCGCACCGCCGGAGCGCCCCTGGTGGGCGGCGTGGACCGCACCGAGGCCGGGCCGGCGGGCGTTCGGCGCTTCGCCGACATGGCGGCCCTCGCGGCGGCGAGCGATGTGGTGGTGGAATTCACCCATGCCAGCAGCGCCGTCGACCATGCCGCGGCCGTGGCCGAGGCGGGGGCGGCCTGGGTGCTCGGCACCACCGGGCTCTCGGCCGAGCAGGAGGCGGCGGTGGCGGCGGCGGCGCGGCGGGTCGCCGTGGTCCAGGCGGCCAATTTCTCACCCGGGGTCAACCTCGTCCTGGCCCTGGCCGAGCGCATGGCCGCGGCCCTTCCCGGCGATGCCTACGATGCCGAGATCGTCGAGATGCACCATCGCCAGAAGGTCGATGCGCCCTCCGGCACGGCGGTGGCGATCGGGCGCGCCGTGGCGCGCGGGCGAGGCGTGGCGCTCGAGGACGTGCGCGAGAGCGGGCGGGACGGGCATACCGGCGCGCGCAAGCCGGGCGCCATCGGCTTTGCCGCCCTGCGCGGCGGCCAAGTGGTGGGGGAGCATACGCTGCTCTTCGCCGCCGGCACCGAGCACATCGCGCTCACCCATCGCGCCTTCGACCGCCGCAGCTTCGCCACCGGCGCCATCCGCGCCGCCCTGTGGGTGCGCGGCCGGCCGCCCGGCCTCTATTCCATGATGGATGTGCTCGGCATGGGCTGAGGGATGGCCGCCGCGCCGTCTTGACCCCCGGACCCCTTTCGGCCACACAACCGCCGCCTTCACTCCAGCCCCGATCCGGGGCGCCTGCCATTCTCCGTCAGCACGGGAAGCATCATGCGCGACAAGGGCGAATTTCTGTTCACCTCGGAATCGGTGTCCGAGGGTCATCCGGACAAGGTGGCCGACCGCATCAGCGATACCGTGCTGGATGCGTTCCTGGCCGCCGACCCTTATGCGCGCGTCGCCTGCGAGACGCTGGTGACCACCAACCGCATCGTGCTGGCCGGGGAGACCCGCGGGCCGGAGACGGTGACGCACGAGTATCTGGCGCATCTGGCGCGCCTGGCCGTCCATGATATCGGCTACGACCAGGACGGCTTCAGCTGGAAGAATGCCGATGTGAAGGTGCATCTGCACTCGCAATCCTCGGACATCGCCCAGGGCGTCGATTCGGCCGGCAACAAGGACGAGGGCGCCGGCGACCAGGGCATCATGTTCGGTTATGCCTGCACCGAGACCCCCTCGCTCATGCCGGCGCCGCTGCACTACGCCCACCTGCTGCTGCGCCGCATCGCCGAGCTGCGCCGCAACGACGACATCTCGGTGGCCGGCCTGCTGCCGGATGCCAAGAGCCAGGTGACGCTGCGCTACGTGGACGGCAAGCCGGTGGGCGCCACCTCGGTGGTGATCTCGACCCAGCACGCCGAGGGGCTGGAGCAGTCGCAGATCAAGCGCATGCTGCTGCCGCTGATCGAGAGCAGCCTGCCGAAGGGCTGGATGCCGCGCGAGCAGGAGATCTATATCAACCCGACCGGCAAGTTCGTCATCGGCGGGCCGGACGGGGATTGCGGCCTGACCGGGCGCAAGATCATCGTCGATACCTATGGCGGTGCCGCGCCGCACGGCGGCGGGGCGTTCAGCGGCAAGGATCCGACCAAGGTGGATCGCTCGGCCGCCTATGCCTGCCGCTATCTCGCCAAGAACGTCGTGGCCGCCGGCCTGGCCGAGCGTTGCACCTTGCAGATCAGCTATGCGATCGGCGTGTCGGACCCGCTCTCGGTCTATGTCGAGCTGCACGGCAACCCGTACGACGTGGAGGAGGCCAAGCTCGAGCGGACGCTGCGCGAGCTGATGAACCTGCGTCCGCGCGGCATTCGTGAGCATCTGCGCCTGAACCGGCCGATCTACGCGGTGACCTCGGCCTACGGGCATTTCGGCCGTGAGCCGGACGAGGAGAAGGGCACCTTCACCTGGGAGAAGACCGATCTGGTTCCCGCGCTGAAGGCGGCGTTCGGCCGCTGATCACGCCGCCCGCGGTCAAGCCCCAGCCCGACCGGCTCTACGGCCGGCAGACCGGCCACACGCTGCGCACCCGCCAGCGCCGCCTGATCGAGGCGACGCTGCCGCGGCTGCGCTTTCCCGCGGCGATGGCCGGCGATCCGCGCGCGGCCTTCGTGCCGCCGCCGGCGGAGCTCTGGCTCGAGATCGGTTTCGGTGGCGGCGAGCATGCGCTGGCGCAGATCGCGGCCCACCCGCAGGCCGGGCTGATCGCCTGCGAGGTGTTCGAGCCCGGGCTGTGTTCGCTGCTGGCGCGCCTGGTGCCGGAGGGGGGCGAGGCGGACGCGCCGCTGCCCGGCAATCTGCGCCTGTGGGATGACGATGCGCGCGCCCTCATCCAGGCGCTGCCCGATGCGTGCCTCGACCGGGTGTTTCTGCTCTTTCCCGATCCCTGGCCGAAGGCGCGCCACGCCAAGCGGCGCTTCGTCCATCCCGCCAACATCGCAGGGCTTGCCCGCGTGCTGAAGCCGGGCGGTGAATGGCGCGTCGCCAGCGACGACCCGACCTACCAGGCCTGGGTCAGCGAAATGCTGGCCGGGCAGGATGCCTTCGACGCGCCGGCGCCGGCCGCGGCGCGGCCGCAGGCCTGGCCGCCGACGCGCTATGAGGCCAAGGCGCTGGCCGCCGGGCGGCGGCCGCTCTACTGGTCGCTCACGCGCCGCTGAGATCGGCCGGCGCGCGCGGGCGCCGCCAGGTGAGCACCGAGGAGGCGGCGTAGTTCCACACCAGGCTCATCGCCGCGCCGGCGATGCCGGCCAGCCACCAGGAGGAGTGGGCGGTGTCGAACAGGAACGACGAGACGCCGATATTGCCCACCGCGCCGACACTGCAGATCAGCGAGAAGATCACCAGGCCGCGCAGGAAGCCCCAGCCGCGCAGCTGGCGCTCGCGGAAGGTGAAGACGTTGTTGAGGACGAAATTGCCGAGGATGGCGACCGCGGTGGCGACGCTCTGCGCCTCCGGGAAGGCGAGGCCGCCCGCGGTCAGGGCGAGGCGCAGCACCAGCAGATGGGCGGCGATGCCGAGTGCCCCGACGCCGGCGAACAGGATGAAGCGCACCGGCACGACGTGGCCGACCAGCTTGTCCAGGATCAGCATCAGATAGTCGCGCAGCACGCCGGCATCGAGCTTGCTTTCGCCGGCGACGCGGGTGCGGAACTCGTAGGGCAGCTCGCGGATCACCGGCGGCGCGGGCAGGGAGGCCACGATGTCGAGCAGGATCTTGAAGCCGAGGGCCGAGAGGTTGCGCACGGCGCGCTCGAAGACGTCGCGGCGGATCATGAAGAAGCCGCTCATCGGGTCGGCGATCGGCGTGCGCAGCACGACCTGCGACAGCCGCGTCGCCAGGCTCGACATGCCGGCGCGCTTGCTGTCCCAGCCGCCGACGCCGCCGCCGGCGACATAGCGGCTGCCGATGGCGAGTTCGTCACCCTCGTCGCGGATGGCGGCGAGCATGCGCGGCAGCACCCGTTCGTCGTGCTGCAGGTCGCCATCCATGGCGGCGACCACCGGGGCGAGGCTGGCCTGGGCGCCCTCGATGAACGCCGAGGACTGGCCGGGCCGGCGG
>JAGXAV010000255.1 GCA_018971455.1 Rhodospirillales bacterium | reverse complement strand
TGGCAGCCGGGCGGCGGCGGGCTGGTCAACATGCAGGGCACCGGCGAACTCGACGGCTATGACAGCACCCAGCCCCTGCCGGGCGGCACCGTGCTCGATCTGGCCATCGACAAGATCGCCGTCACCTCGCAGATGACGGGCACGGATTTCGCCAGTTTCGGCAACCTCATTCATGAAGCTGTGGCGCTGGCATCGGAGCACGCCGCGGCGAAGGCGGATCCCGCGCCGGCCCCCGCGACCGCGCCCGCGACCACGGGGGCACCGGCCCCGGCCGCCGCCGGCCCGACGCCGGAGCAGCGCGCGATCCTGCACAAGCTGGTCGATACGCTCGGCGCGTTGTTCACCAGCGCAGACACCGACTACAAGATGACCGAGCTGCGCTTCACGTCCGGCCCGCAGAAAGGCAGCATCGCAGCGCTCGAGTTCGCCAGCGGCTACGGTGCGCCGGGCGGGCGGGCGGATATGCACATGAAGCTGGTGGTGGACGGGTTCGATTCGACCGCCGTGCCGCCCGGCGTGTGGCGCGATTACCTGCCCAAGCATGTGGAACTCGCGCCGCGCATTTCCGGTATTCCCCAGGCCGATCTGGTGGCGGCGCTGCAGCGCATGATCGACCAGCCGAACGACGCCAAGCCCGGAATGGCGATGATGACGGCGATGGGAGAAGGCCAGATGCTGCTGGCCAAGGGCCCGCTCGTGGTCGGTCTCGACTCGCTGGCTCTCGATCTCGGCCCGGCGACCTTGACCGGCAAGGGCGCGCTGACCGTCGCCTCGATGGCTGACATCCATGGCGGCGCCACCATCCTCGCCACCGGGCTCGACGCGCTGATCCAGAAGGCCAGCCAGACGCCGGAGATGAAGCAGGCCCTGCCCATGCTCATCATGCTCAAGGGCATCGGCAAGCCGAGCGGCGCCTCCATGGAGTGGGACGTGCTCTATGCCAATAACAAGGTGACGGTGAACGGCACCGACCTTGCGGGCATGACACCGCATTAGGCACGGCCCGGCCGCGTTCCTTCGCCGACCCGCGACGGGCCGGCGGGGCCGCTATGCGTGCGGACGCCTGTCGATGACGCGGCGCGCCTTGCCGAGCGAGCGCTCGATCTCGCCGGGCGCCACCACGATGACCCGCGCCGTGACGCCGATCAGCGCCTTGATGTGATGGGCGAGTTCGCGGCCGTGGCCTTCGCTCGTGCCGGCCCAGCTTTCGGGGCGTGCTTCGACGCGCACCTCCATCTCGTCCATCCGCCCTTCGCGCGTCAGGGTGATCTGGTAATGGCCGCTCAGCGTGTCGAAGCGCAGGATCTGCTCCTCGATCTGGGTGGGGAAGACGTTGACGCCGCGCACGATCAGCATGTCGTCGCTGCGCCCGGTGACCTTGGCCATCCGCCGCATGCTGCGCGCGGTGCCGGGCAGCAGCCGCGTGAGGTCGCGGGTGCGATAGCGGATCACCGGCATCGCCTCCTTGGTCAACGCGGTGAAGACGAGCTCACCCTCCGCCCCGTCGGGCAGCACCGCGCCGGTCACCGGGTCGATCACCTCCGGGTAGAAATGATCTTCCCAGATATGAAGGCCATCCTTGCTCTCGACGCATTCATTGGCCACGCCCGGACCCATCACCTCCGACAGGCCGTAGATATCCACGGCGTGCATGGCGAAATCCTGCTCGATCTCCTGGCGCATCGCGTTGGTCCACGGCTCGGCGCCGAAAATGCCGACCTTGAGGCTGGTGGCACGCGGATCGATGCCGGCGGCCCGGAATCCGTCGAGCAGCGCCAGCATGTAGCTCGGCGTCACCATGATGATGTCGGGTCTGAAATCGGTGATGAGATTGACCTGCCGCTCGGTCTGGCCGCCGGACATCGGCACTACAGTGCAGCCGAGCTTCTCAGCCCCGTAATGGGCGCCAAGCCCGCCGGTGAACAGGCCATAGCCATACGCCACATGCACCATCATGCCGGCGCGTCCGCCGGCGGCGCGGATGGAGCGCGCCATCACCTGCGCCCAGGTGTCGATGTCGCGCAACGTGTAGCCGACGACGGTCGGCTTGCCGGTGGTGCCGGAGGAGGCATGGATCCGGGCGACGCGCTCGCGCGGCACGGCGAACAGGCCGAACGGATAATTGGCCCGCAGATCCGCCTTGCCGGTGAAGGGGAACTTCGCCAGATCTTCCAGCCGGCGGAAATCGTCCGGATGCACGCCGGCGGCATCGAAGCTGCGCCGGTAATGGGCCACGTTGTCATAGGCGTGGCGCAGCGACCAGGCGAGGCGCTGCGTCTGCAACGCGGCGATCTCGTCGCGCGAGGCGCGCTCGATCGGCTCAAGCTCCTCCGCGCGCGGGGCGAGATCGGGCAGCGCGCGAGACCTCACGGCGCGTCATCCTCGAAGAATTTGCGGCCGAGGCTGCGCGAATGGCCGCGGAATTCGGCGATCACGTGCTCATCGGCCGAGACGGTGACGTCGTAGATTCCGCTGCGGCCGCTGCGGCTGCGCTCGATTGCGTTGGCAACGAGGCGCATGCCGCGCCGCCCGGGGCGCAGATAGGTGATGCTGCAATGCTGGGCGACGACGCGCTCATTGTACGTGTTGCAGGCAAAGGCGAAGGCCGAATCGGCCAGGGTGAAGATGTAGCCGCCATGGCAGATGCCGTGGCCGTTGGTCATCGCGGCCGTCACCTCCATCGCCATGCGCGCCTGGCCGGGGGCGATGTGTTCGATCGCCATGCCGAGCGCCTGGGTGGACAGGTCGTCCGCCCACATCGCATCCGCGCAGGCGCGGGCCAGCGCCTGCGGATCCGTGGGCACCGTCATGCCGGGTGTCCGGTGAAGACCGGCGGGCGCTTCTCGAGAAAAGCCCTGACACCCTCGGCGAAGTCGGGCGTGTAGCCGGCCTCGCGCTGGGTGTCGCGCTCGAGGTCGAGCTGGGTGTCGAAATCATTGCCGGCCGAGGCGCGCAGTGCGCGGCGGGTCAGCACCAGCGCCTGCGTCGGCTGGGTGGCGAGGTGGGCGGCGAGCTTCTCCGCCTCCTCCATCAGCAGCTCGTCGTCAACGACGCGCCAGATCATGCCCATCGCCTCCGCGTGCTCGGCCGCGACCGGCTCGGCCAGCATGGCCAGCGCCCGCGCCCGCGCCTCGCCGACCAGACGGGGAAGGTGAAACGTGCCGCCGCAATCGGGGACCAGGCCGATCCTGGCGAAGGCCTGGATGAAGCGCGCCGAGCGGGCCGCCAGCACGATGTCGCAGCCCAGCGCCACATTCGCCCCGGCCCCGGCGGCGACGCCGTTCACCGCGCAGACGCTGGGCATGCGCAGCGTCGACAGCTTGCGCGCCAGCGGATTCCAGCTCGCCTCGATGGAGGCGCCGAGATCGCGGGCCAGCCCGTTGGCCGGGCCGGTGGCCGAGAGGTCGGCGCCGGCGCAGAAGCCGCGGCCATTGCCGGTGAGCAACAGGGCCCGGCATTCGGGATCGGCCTCGGCCGCATCGAGCGCCGCGGTCAGGCCCTCCAGGGTCGTCCGGTCGAGCGCGTTCATCCGTTCCGGGCGGTTGAGGGTGACGATGCGGTACCCCGCCCGCCGTGCCACCAGGATGCTTTCCTCCATCGCCTTCTCCCTCCCTCATGCCGCCTGCCTGAGGCGCAATGATACTGTCCGCCTGGCGTCGTGACGAGGCCCGGCGCGGTGGCTATCCTGGCCGCAAAGACGGGGGATGCGACCAGGATGACGACGCGCCAGGGGCTCTACACGCACGCGCAGCTTGCCCGGCTGCTCAATCCGGCCAGCATCGCCATTGTCGGCGCCACGCCCCGCGAGGGCGCCTTCGGCGAGCGCGTGCTGGCCAATCTCGCGCCCTATGGCGGGCGCATCCATCTGGTCAACGCGCGCTACGGCCGGATCGGCGAGCGCGTCTGCCACCCCTCCGTCGCCGACCTGCCGGAGGCGCCCGACTGCGTGGTGATCACCGTGCCGCGCGAGGCGGTGGAGCCGGTGGTGGCGGACAGCATCGCCCGTGGTGCGGGGGGCACCATCGTCTTCGCCTCGGGCTACAGCGAGACCGGCAAGCCCGAGCGCCTGGCCCAGCAGCTGCGGCTTGCCGACCTCGCGCGGCAATCGGGCGTGCCGCTGGTCGGGCCGAACTGCATCGGGGTGACCAACTACGCCCGCCAGACGCGCATCACCT
>JAGXAV010000254.1 GCA_018971455.1 Rhodospirillales bacterium | reverse complement strand
GCGGGCGCATCGGCCCGCCGCGGTCCCACCATTGCCCGGCCAGCGCGTCGAACCGCGCCACTTCCGCCGCCGAAACCGTCGCCGAATCTGCCGCCTGCATGTTGCCCGCCTCCTGCCTGACCAGTATGTGTGCCGCCCGCCGGCGCGGCAAACCGCCGCCCGGGCACAGGAAAAGGCACGGACGCCGCCCCTATGTCGCGCATCGTCATGAAATTCGGCGGCACCTCGGTCGCCAATCTGGACCGCATCCGCGCCGTCGCCGCCCGCGTCAAGCGCGAGGTGGTGGCCGGCAACCAGGTCGCCGTGGTGGTCTCGGCCATGTCCGGCGTCACCAATCAGCTCGTCAAATGGTGCCAGGAGCTCTCGCCCCTGCACGATGCGCGCGAATACGACACGGTGGTGGCGACCGGCGAGCAGGTCACCTCCGGTCTGCTGGCGATCGCGCTGCAGGAGATCGGCGTCGAGGCGCGCTCCTGGCAGGGCTGGCAGATCCCGCTTTCCACCGATGACGCCCATGGCCGCGCCCGCATCGAGGGCATCGAAGGCGCGGAGCTGATCGGCCGCATGGCCAGGGGCCAGGTGCCGGTGGTGGCCGGCTTCCAGGGCATCGGGCCGGACCGGCGCGTCACCACGCTCGGCCGCGGCGGGTCGGACACCTCGGCGGTGGCGCTGGCCGCCGCGCTGAAGGCCGATCGCTGCGACATCTACACCGACGTGGATGGCGTCTACACGACCGACCCGCGCATCGTGCCGCGGGCGCGCAAATTGCAGAAGATCGCCTATGAGGAGATGCTGGAACTCGCCTCCGTGGGCGCGAAGGTCCTGCAGACCCGCAGCGTGGAGCTTGCCATGAAGGCCGGCGTGCGGGTGCAGGTGCTCTCCAGCTTCGATGACGGCAGCGGCCTGGGCAGCGACCTGCCGGGCACCATGGTGGTAGACGAGGACGAGATCGTGGAACAGGAAATCGTGTCGGGCATCGCCTATTCGCGCGACGAGGCCAAGATCACCGTGCGCCACGTGCCCGACCGGCCGGGCATCGCGGCGGCCATTTTCGGCCCGCTCTCGGCGGCCGGCATCAACGTGGACATGATCGTGCAGAACATCTCCGCCGACGGCTCCACCGACATGACCTTCACCATCGGCCGCACCGACCTGCCGCGCGCCCAGCTGACGCTGGCCGCCCATCAGGGCGAGATCGGCTATGCCGAGCTGCTGACGGACCCCGACGTCGCCAAGATCAGCGTGGTCGGCGTCGGCATGCGCAGCCATACCGGGGTGGCGGCGACGATGTTCACCTCGCTCGCCGCCAAGGGCATCAATATCCAGGTGATCTCCACCAGCGAGATCAAGGTCAGCGTGCTGATCGCCGCCGACTACACCGAGCTCGCCGTGCGTGCCCTGCACACCGCCTATGGCCTCGACGTTGTCTGATCCGGCGGGGCGGGCCGCCGCCCGCGCCCGGCTCGACCGCCTGTGGGCGCGCGGCACGGCGTTCCTCGGCTGCCGCTACGCCATCATGGGCGGGGCGATGAGCTGGGTCAGCGAGCGCCATCTGGTCTCGGCCATTTCCAATGCCGGCGGGTTCGGGGTGATCGCCTGCGGGGCGATGAGCCCGGCGCTGCTGGAGGCCGAGATCGCCGCCACCCAGGCGCTGACCCGCCAGCCCTTCGGCGTCAACCTGATCACCATGCACCCGCAGCTCGACGATCTGGTGCGCGTGTGCCTGGCCGCCGGCGTCGGCCATGTCGTGCTTGCCGGCGGCATCCCCCCGGGTGGCGCGGTGCGGGCGGTCAAGGATGGCGGCGCGCGGCTCGTCGCCTTCGCGCCCGCCCTGGTGCTGGCCCGGCGGCTGGTGCGCTCGGGCGTGGACGCGCTGGTCATCGAGGGCAGCGAGGCGGGCGGGCATATCGGCCCGGTGTCGCTGACCGTGCTCGCGCAGGAAATCCTGCCCCATATTCGCGAGGTGCCGGTGTTCGTCGCCGGCGGGCTGGGGCGCGGCGAGGCGATCCTCTCCTATCTCGACATGGGGGCCTCCGGCGCCCAGCTCGGCACCCGTTTCGCGGCCTCGGCGGAAAGCATCGCCCACCCGAACTTCAAGCAGGCCTTCCTGCGCGCCAATGCCCGCGATGCCCTGCCCTCGGTGCAGCTCGACCCGCGTTTCCCGGTGATCCCGGTGCGGGGCCTCGCCAATGAGGGCACCCGCCGCTTCCTCGCCCACCAGGCCGAGACCCTGGCGCGCTTTGACTCGGGCGAGCTGACCAAGGAGGCCGCGCAGCTCGACATCGAGCATTTCTGGGCCGGCGCGCTCCGCCGCGCGGTGATCGAGGGCGATGTCGAACAGGGCTCGGTGATGGCCGGCCAGTCGGTCGGCATGGTCACCGCCATCCAGACCACCGCCGAAATCCTCGAGGAACTGGTCGAGCAGGCGGTCACCGCCCTGGCCGCGCGTCAGACGGCGTAGGCCCCGCCGCGCATTCGTTGGAAGCCGGTGCGCCGCGCGGGCGGGCCGGGCGACGCCGCGCGCGCCCATTTCCAAACACCCCCTTAACACTACGACCAAAAACAAGAAACCGTGTTATTCTTAGGATGTTGAGAGACATAGGATCATGAATTTTTAGATTGCTATTTTAATAGATTTTCGGCTTACTATCCCTGCACACCACCCCGGGGCCAGGCGGCTCCGTCCAACCAGGGAAGACCCCGATGTTCGTGAGCAAAATGCTTCGCACCCTCCACCAGGACCGCCGTGGCGTGGCCTCGCTCGAATACGCTCTGCTCACCCTCGGCGCCGCGATGGGTCTGCTAACCGCGCTTCCCGCCGTCGCGGCCAAGATGTCGCCGCTCTTCGCCAGCCTGGTGCACGGCTTCGGCTAAGCCAAGGATCGCCGGCCGGGCGAAAATTTTTTCCCGGAAAATCTCTTTTTTCGCCTGATCGCCGAAATTGCAGACGCTTCCCTGATGCGGCGGGGCTTTCAAGGGGGTCCGCGGCCGCCCAGACCGCCCTCGGCGGGGGTGCAGGCCGCCGGACCCGGCGCGGGACGCGCCACGGCCGAGCCGCCCCAGGCCGCCCGCCCGCACCCCGATTCCCGGAACGTTGCAGAATCGCCCCGAGCGGCCTTGTTTCCGCCCGCCGCGCGGGTTAAGGCCGAGCCATGTCCACGCCGAAACGGCTCCTGGCACGGTTGCGCGAGCTCATGGCCGGTGGCGCGGCGCCGCTGCCGGAGCTGGTGCGGCTGGTCGCCGGCGAGCTGGTCAGCGAGGTCTGCTCGATCTACGCCATGCGGCCGGGCGACATCCTCGAACTCATCGCCACCGAAGGGCTGCGCGCCGATGCCGTCGGCCAGACGCGCCTGCGTGTCGGCGAGGGCATCATCGGCCTGGTCGCCGCCACCGGCGCCGCCCTCAACCTGGCCGACGCCCAGAACCACCCCGCCTTCGCCTATCGCGGCGAGACCGGCGAGGAGCCCTACGCCTCCATGCTCGCCGTGCCGGTGCGCCGCGCCGGCCGCCTGCGCGGCGTGCTCGCGGTGCAGAACCGCGCGCCGCGCCGCTACGACGCCGACGAGGTGGAGGTGCTGGAGACGGTGGCGATGCTGCTCGCCGAGCTGCTCGCCGATGCCGGGGCAGAGGATGGCGCGGCGGAGGGGCTGGGCGGCACCGTGCCGCGCCGCTTTCCGGCCAACTGCCTGGTCACCGGGCTTGCCATCGGCCCGGTGGTCATCGCCGGCGCCTCGCACGCGCCGCGCAGGCTGCTGGCCGACGATCCGGCCGCCGAGCAGGCCCGCCTCGATGCCGCCGCCGCGGCCATGCAGCGCGGCCTCGATGCGCTGATCCGCGACGGGCTGCCCGCGGCGGGCGGAGCCGACGCCGCCGCCTCGCGCGAAATCCTCGACGCCTACCGCCTGGTTGCCGCCGATGCCGGCTGGCTCAAGCGGGTGCGCGAGGTGATCCGCGGCGGCCTGACCGCGGAAGCCGCCGTCCATCGCGTCGCCGACGATCTGCGCGAGCGCATGCGCCGCGTCGCCGACCCCTATCTGCGCGAGCGCCTGGCGGATCTGGAAGACCTCGCCGGACGGCTGCTCGCCGCCCTCGTCGGCGCGCCGGACGTCGCCCCCGTGCCGGCCGGCGCCATCCTGCTCGCCCGCCGCCTCGGCCCCGCCGAACTGCTCGACTGGCATGCCCG
>JAGXAV010000253.1 GCA_018971455.1 Rhodospirillales bacterium | reverse complement strand
TGGTGTCGCGATCGGCCTGGGTGGCGAAATAATTCGGGTCGATCGCCGGCGGGCGCGTCGCGTCGGGGGCGGTGATGCGCAGCCAGCCGCGGCTCTCCGGGCGGCAGGGAATGGCAACCAGCGTGCAGCCGGGGAAATCATGCATCGTCTCGCCGGTCTTCTCGGCGCTGCCGGCGAGGAACTGGTACTGCACGTCCGGCGAGGCCAGCTCCGGGCGGGTGCGCACGAACAGCCCGATCGGCGCCGCGCCCATCATCAGCATGCCGCGCCGGGCGAGCAGGTAGCGCATGCCCTCGACCGCCTGGCGCAGCCAGCTATGCGAAACGTCGTTGATCGTGTTGGCGTGCCGGCAGCGATAGATCACCCGCCCGCCGAGATGGTCCTGCAGATTCTCGCCGACGCCCGGCAGGTCGTGACGCACCGCGATGCCGAGCGGTTGCAGCAGATCGCCCGCGCCGATGCCGGAGAGTTGCAGGATCTGCGGCGAGGCGATGGTGCCGCCCGCCAGCAGCACCTCCCGCCCGGCGCGCGCGAGATGGGTGACGCCCTCGCGCCGGTATTCGACGCCCACCGCCCGCCCGCCCTTGACCAGCACGCGATGGGTCAACGCGTGGGTCAGCACGCGCAGATTGCTCCGCTTCATCGCCGGGCGCAGATAGGCCACCGCCGTGCTGCTGCGCCGCCAGCCCGAGACCGTCACCTGCAACGGGCCCACGCCGTCCTGCTCGGCGCCGTTGAAATCGGCGTTGAACGGATAGCCTGCCTCCTGCGCGCCGGCGATGAAGGCGTCGTGCAATTCGTGCGGCGCGCGCAGGTCGGACACGCCGAGCGGCCCGCCGGTGCCGTGGAAGGCATCCGCCCCGCGCTCCTGGTTCTCCGCGCGGCGGAAATAGGGCAGCACGTCGTCATAGGCCCAGCCGGTGTTGCCGAGCTGGCGCCAATGGTCGAAATCCTGGCGCTGGCCGCGGATGTAGATCAGCCCGTTGATCGCGCTCGACCCGCCAAGCACGCGCCCGCGCGGCCAGGGGATGCGGCGGTTGTGCATCTGCGGCTGCGGCTCGGTCTCGAATTTCCAGGCGATCTTCGGGTTGTAGATGTTGCGGTAGAAGCCGGCCGGGATATGGATCCACGGATCGCGGTCCGGCCCGCCCGCTTCCAGCAGCAGCACCCGCGTCGCCGGATCGGCGGAGAGGCGGTTGGCCAGCACGCAGCCGGCCGAGCCTGCGCCGACGATGATGAAATCGTACTCCTCCGCCGCCGCCATGCCTGCTCTCCCGTTCCCCGGCACGACTATGCCGGGGCCGCGAGGATCCGTCAGCCCTGCAGGAAGGGGTTGCCCGCCCGCTCCGCGCCGATGGTGGAGCCGGGGCCGTGGCCGCAGATGAAGGTGACATCGTCGCCCAGCGGCAGCAGCTTGCCGTGGATGCCCGCCAGCAGCAGCGCCCCGTCGCCATAGGGGAAATCCGTACGGCCGACCGAGCCCTTGAAGAGCGTGTCGCCCAGCACGGCGAATTTCTGCTCGCGGGCGAAAAAGACGATGTGGCCCGGCGTGTGGCCGGGCACGTACAGCACCTCGAGCCGCAGCCCCGCCGCCTCCACCGTGTCGCCCTCGGCGAGGAAGCGGTCCGGGCGGACATTGCGCAGCCCGCCCATGCCGAAGGCCTTCTGCGCCTCCTCGATGCCGTCGAGCAGGAAGGCGTCGCGCGCATCCGGGCCGAGCAGCGGCACCGGCGCCTCGCGCCCCTCGTCGAGCACGCCCTTCAGCGCCTTGGCGCCGCCGGCATGGTCGAGATGGCCGTGGGTGAGCAGGATCATCTCCACCTTGAGGCCGAGCCGGCCGATCGCATCGAGGATGCGGCCGGGCTCGCCGCCGGGATCGACGACGATGGCGCGCAGGGTCTCGGCATCCCACAGCAGGGCGCAATTCTGCTGGAAGACCGTCACGGGAATGATGGCGAGCTTGAAGGCGGGCATGGCGCGATCCGGAATCGTTATAATGAAGAATAGTTATGGAATATAATGATCCGTCAGCTGAACAGCAGCTGCCCGCCATCGACCACCAGCGTCTGCCCGGTGACCCAGCCGGCCATGGGCGAGGCGAGGAACAGCACGGCGTCCGCCACCTCCTCCGGCCGGCCCAGCCGATCCGCCGGGATCGCGGCCCGCACGCGGTCATAGACCGGCGAGCCATCCTTGCGCCGCTGCTCCCAGGTGCCGCCGGGAAACTCGATGGAGCCGGGTGCCACGGCGTTGACGCGGATGCCCTCGCGGGCGAGGGCGGCGGCCTGGGTGGCGGTGTAGTGGATGACGGCCGCCTTGATCGCGCCATAGGGGGCCGAGCGCGTCGAGGGGCGCATCGCCGAGATCGACGAGACCGAGACGATGCAGCCGGCGGTGGCGCGGCGCAGATGCCCGAGCGCCGCCTGGCTCGCGTGCACGACGGCCATCATGTCCACGCGGAAGCTGGCATCCCAGCCGGCGGCATCGTCGGTCATGCCGAAGCCCGAGGCGTTGTTGACCAGGATGTCGATGCCGCCCAGCGCGGCGGCCGCGGCCTCGATATAGGCGGCGATGGCGGCCGGGTTGGCGAGGTCGCAGCTGGCCGCATGGGCGGCGTGGCCGTGGCTGGCCAGCTCGGCGCGGGTGGCGTCGAGCGCCGCGGCACCGCGCGCGCAGATCGACACCGCGCCGCCGCCGCGCGCGAAGCCCAGGGCGATGGCGCGGCCGATGCCGCGGCTGCCGCCGCACACCACGACGCGGCGCCCCGAAAATCCGGTGAGGAAATCAAACGACATGCGGGACTCCCGTCAGGCGAGGGTGGCGAGGATCTCGCCCACCGTGGCAATCTGCGCGACCGGGCGCAAGGCGGCGATGGCGATGTCGTGCACCGCGCGGTCGAAGGTGGCGCAGCCATCCTCCAGCACAGTGATCTCGAACTCGCGCACATGCGCGTCGCGCACCGTGCTGGCGACCCCGCCATTGGTAACGATGCCGGCGACCAGCAGGCGCCGCACGCCGGCGCGCGCCAGCACCCATTCCAGCCGGCTCATGTAGAAGGCCGAGAAATTCACCTTCTCCACCGCCATGTCGGCCGGCGCCAGCGCATCGACCAGGGCGTGCCCCCAGCCGCCGGGCATGAAATCCCCGCGGCCCAGGAACGGGCGCAGCCGTTTGAGGTGCGGCGAGATGAACGGCTCGCCGCCGCGCCCCGGCACCAGGGTGAAATGGGTGGAGACGATCCAGCCGCCGGCGCGGCGCAGTGCGGCCGCCAGCGGCGCCAGGCGCGCCGGCAGGGCCGCGATGTCGGCATGTCCCAGCCCGGCGCGGCCATAGGCGCCCTCGGGATGCAGGAAATCGTTCTGAAGATCGCACAAAAGCAGGGCGGTCTGCGACCACTCGGCCATCATGGCGCGCGCTCCAGCAGCAGGTTGCCGAAGCGATCGACGGTGCCCGTCATGCCCGGCTCGATGAGGATGGTGGTGTCCGGCTGTTCGAGGATGGCCGGCCCGGCGATGACCGCGCCCACCGGCAGGGCGAGCCGCTCGTAGACCGGCGTCGTCTGCCAGCCGGCGAACCACACGGCGCGCTCGCCCAGATGCGCCGCGGCGAGGCTGGCATCCTCCGCCGGGGCGAGGGACAGCAGATCGATCTTCGGCCGCCGGCCGATCACGGCGCTGCGCAGATTGAGCACGCGCACCGCGACCCCCTCCAGCGTGCGGCCGAAGCTTGCCGTGTAGGCGCGCTCGAAGGCGGCGTGCAGCATGGCGTGGTCGGGGTGGCCGCTGCCATCCGCGGCCAGGGGTAGGGGCACCGCGACGGTATGGGTCTGCCCGGCATAGCTCATGTCCAGCGCATGGCTCACCTGGCGCGAGACGAAGGCGATGTCGGAGCGGTCGAGAACGGCGCCGAGCTGCGTCTGCGCCGCATCCATCTCCGCGCGCAGGGCAGCCGGGTCGATCTCGGTGAGCGGGCGGTTCAGCGTGCGCACGCGGTCATGGCGCATGTCGGCGATGACGCAGCCGAGGGCGGAGGTGACGCCGGGGTAGCGCGGCACCAGCGCGCGCGCGAGACCGACCTCGCGGATGAGGGCGGCGGCATGCAGCGCGCCGCCGCCGCCGAACGGCATGAAGGTGAAATGCTGCGGGTCGTGCCCGCGCTCGATCGAGACCAGGCGCAGCGCGCCGGCCATGCGCGCATTGGCCACCCG
>JAGXAV010000252.1 GCA_018971455.1 Rhodospirillales bacterium | reverse complement strand
CGCGTCTGGCCCGCATCGGGGGCGTTGCGCACGCGCTGCGGCGGCCCCTCGAGCGCATAGGACGCCTCCATGGCGACGAGCAGCGGCAGATCGAGCGCGTCCAGCCAGATCACCGGGCCGGTGCCGGTATGGCTGTGCTCGTGCCAGGTCATCGCCGGCGTGAGGATGAGGTCGCCGCGCTCCATCGGCAGGCGCTCGCCATCGACGGCGGTGAAGCCGCCCTTGCCCTCGACGACGAGGCGGACGGCGACCGGGGTGTGGCGATGGTTCGGCGCCGTTTCGCCGGGCAGGATGAGCTGCATGCCGGCATAGATGGTGCCGGTGGCGTGCAGCCCGTCCAGCCCGTGCCCGGGGTTGCAGAACACCAGCACGCGCCGCTCGGCCTTCTCGACCGGGGTGAGCGCGCCGGCCCGCAGCAGCAGCGGGCGGATATCGGCATAGCGCCACCGGGCGGGCCGGGTGCGCGGGCGCGGCGCGCCATGTGGCAGGAAGGCGCGCATGCTGGGCCAGAGCGGCGCCAGATTCTGCGCCTCCATCGCCGCGCGATAATCGGCCGGCAATTCCTCCAGCGTGCCGAGGGCGGGGGCATCGGTCATCGGGCGATCCTTTCCGTGCGGGTCGGTCGGCGGGTCAGGCGGCAAGGCCGGTGCCGCCATAGAGCCAGGCGAGCGCGTCGTACCAATCGGACGAACTCTTCGCCGACATGATGGCGTTGCGCAGCAGGGCATGGGCCCCGGCGGGATGGTAGATGTGCTCGCCGATGGCGCGCGAGGAGAGCTGCACGCGCGCGGTGCGCAGCATGCGCTGGCCGCGATAGGAGTCGAGCGCTGCCTCGACGCGCCCGGGATGGGCGGCCATGGCGTGGGCGAGGCACACCGCGTCCTCCATCGCCATGCAGGCGCCCTGGGCGAAATATTGCAGCATCGGGTGCGCCGCGTCGCCGAGCAGCGCCACCCGTCCATCGACCCAGTGCTCGGTCGGCTCGCGGTCGCACAGCACCCAGAGCTTCCAGTCCGAGCCATGGCGGATGATGCTCTGCGCGCGCGGGTGGATGTGCTCGAAGCCGCGCATCACCTCCTCGAAGGCGACCGGCTTGCCGGCCACCGGCTGGGGCGCGTCGTTGTGGTAGGTGACGACGAGGTTGAACAGTTTCCAGCCCTGCAGCGGGTAATGCACGATATGGCATTTCGGCCCGGCCCACAGGGTCGCGGCATTCCAGCGCAGATCCTCGGGCATCCGCTCGGTGGGAATGACGGAGCGATACGTGGTGTGGCCGGAGACGCGCGGCGCGCCATCGCCGACCAGCTGCCTGCGGATGTTGGACCACAGCCCGTCCGCGCCGATCAGCGCCGCGCCGCGCACCGCCTCGCCGCTGGCCAGGTGCGCGGTGACGCCCGCCCCGTCCTGCGCGTAGCCGGTCACCTCGCTGGCGGTGCGCAACGTCACCAGCGGGCTGGCCCGGCACGCCTTGAGGAAGACGCCGTGCAGGTCGCCGCGATGGATGACCGCATAGGGATTGCCGAACCGCGCGCGGAACGCCGCGCCGAGATCGATATGGGTGATCTCCTCGCCGCCCATGGCATCCATCAGGCGGAGCTGGTCGATATAGACCGCCATGGCGCGGGCGGTGTCGCCGACGCCGAGATAATCGAAGGCGTGAAAGGCGTTCGGCCCGAGCTGGATGCCGGCGCCGATCTCACCCAGCGTGGCGGCCTTCTCCAGCACGATGCTGGCGACGCCCTTGCCGGCCAGGCCGACCGCGAGCGCGAGGCCGCCGATTCCGCCACCGGCGATCAAGACCGGGCCTGACTGGGCCATCGGCATATCCTCCTGCCAAGGCGGCCCTTTCCCGGCGGCCGCTTGCGGAGCATATAATCAGTATAGGGATAATCTGTATAGGGATTAATTGCCCGAGGCGGCCGCGACCCCCCGACCCGTGCTCAGATGGGACACACCCCGCTCTCGCAGCGCAGATGCTCGAGGTCGATGGCCTCCGCACCCGGACCATCGGTCAGGGCGGCGACGATGGCGGTGAAATGGGCGACCGACACCTCCTCCTCGGGCAGGTACTCGTAGCCCAGGCTGTGGTCGGGCCGGCTCGGCAGCACGGCGCAGCAGCGCACCTGCGGCTGCTCCTCGAGCACGATGCGGCGGAAGCCGTCCAGATCGTGGCGATCGGTGAAGATCTTCAGCGTGTAGCTGATCTGGTTGCCCTGTTCGGCGCCGATCCAGTGCCGCTCCAGCAGGCGCAGCCACTGGTACTGCTCGGCCGGGCTCGCCTCGTGCGCGGTAACGCCGGCCGCCCCGATGCGCAACCGTTCGATCAGCGGCACGGTGGGGAAGCCCACGATGGTCATGCCGGGAAAGCTGCGCAGCGCGCGCAGCGGATAGCCGCGGGCCTCGTATTCGGCCAGCAGCGGGTCCGAGCCGGGCTGCCAGTTCCCCTCATCGTCGCGCGTGCCCTTGAACTGGACCCAGCGCAGGTAATGCCGCCGCGCCGGCAGATGCGCGCCCTCGGTCAGGCCGAACAGCTTGCTCGTCGTGCCGGCCGGCTTGACGGTGGTGACCGTTGCCGGCCGGTTCTGGCCGAGCTGGGCGGCGTAGGCGGCGGCCTCGCGCTTGGCGACGGCGGAGAGGCGGTCGAGCATCGCCCAGAACGGGGCGGCGCGCTCCTGGTCGAGCAGATCGCGGAAGGCCAGGCCGAACCGCATCCAGGCCCATTCGTGCAGGCCGGTCGGGCCGATGCCGATGCGGTTGGTGCGCGCGACCTCCTCGCCGTACAGGGCGTCCATGCGGTTGGCGCGCAGCAGGAAGCGCACGCCGAGGCGCACCGCGTCCTCCACACGCGCATCCCACAGCTCGGCCGCATCCTCCGGCGCGCCGCCCGGTTCGAAGGCGTCGAGCGGAACCGGGCAGGCCAGCAGCGGGGCGAAATCGGCGATCACGCAATAGCCGCCGGTGACGTGCAGCGCGATCTCGCCGCATGGGTTGGTGGTCACCGGATAGCGGCTGGCCGCGGCCCGGCGCGACAATTCGGCGAGCAGCGGGGCGGCGTGCTCGGCCCGGTAGCGGGCGCTGCGGAAATCGCGGCCGTCGGTGTGCACCGGCTTGTCCCAGGCGGTGCCGTTGCGGTGATCTTCCAGACGATCGGCATTGATGAAGCCGGGCTCGCCATTGATCCAGGCGCAGGCGGTGGCTTCGTCGAAGATCGCCGTGGCCGCGGCCTCGCCGGCGCGCACCGCCGCCCAGAAATCGGCGTCCACCATCACCGAGTTGTTGGCCGTCCACTGCCCGCCCTCGGATTTGGCGCGGATGAAGCGCAGCACCCCGGGATCGCGCCAGGATTTGGTGGCCATGCGCGCCGCGCGCCGGGCACCGCCGACCTGCACCTCGACCGAGAGATGGTGATCGACCAGCATCGCCTGCTCCCAGCGGGCCAGCCCGGGTGCGGTCTGCGCGGTGGCGATGACCCCGCGAATGGCCGCAAAGGCGCGCAGCAGCGAGAGCGGGCCGGAAGCCGGGCGCCCCTGCATGCCACGGATCGGGCTGCCGGCCGGCCGGATGGCCGAAAAATCAAGCAGCACCGCCGCCTCCGCCGCGCCGGCGAAGGCCATCGATTCGACGCGTTCGACCGCGGCCGCCCAACCCTCCCGGCTGTCGGCGATCAGGTGCGTCACGGCATCGGCGGGGGCGGGGGCGAGCAGGGTCTCGGCCGGCTGGCCGCAGGCGGCGGCGAGGTTGGCAAAATCGGGATGGGCGGCGTCGAGCCGGAAGAACAGCCGCGGCGCGCGCGCCCAGTCCACCGCCATCAGGGCATCGTCATAGGCGCGTCCGACGCCCGAGCCGTTCAGCAGCAGGTAGAATTTGGCGAAGCTGGCGATCGCGGTCGCGCAATTGGTGAACACCTCCATGTTGCGGCCGGACTGCTCGGCATCGCCGTGCTGGAGGTGCCGCCCGGAGGTCAGCAGCGCGCCGGTGGCGATGGCGTTGCGCAGATGCGCGCGCTCGAGGGTGTCCTCCGGGCTCTCGGGGCGCGCGAGCAGCGCCATGTTTCCGGCTGCGACGCGGCTGGCGACGCGGCCGAAATCCTCTTGGTCCACGGGGCGGAAGACGGTGCGGCGGGCGACGGCGATGCCCATGCCGGCGTCGAGCCGGCGGCCCGGCAACGGGGCGGCGCCGAACGCCTCGCCGGGCGGGCGGGATGCCGCGCCAACGGTCG
>JAGXAV010000251.1 GCA_018971455.1 Rhodospirillales bacterium | reverse complement strand
TGAGGCTGCTGGCGCCGATGGCCGCCATGCTCGCCTCGCGCGCCGGCAAGGGGCGCGACGGGCAGGAGCGCTTCACCCTCTCGGCACCGGCCATGCGCTCGCTGCTCGACACCATCGCCAGCCGCCTGGATGAAAGCCGCGAGCTGTCGCGCTACATGACCGCGCTGCTGATCTTCCTCGGCCTGCTCGGCACCTTCTGGGGCCTGCTGCTGACGGTGCATTCGGTGGGCGACGTGATCGGCGGCATGTCCGTCGGCTCGGGCGACATCAACGCTTTGTTCGAGCAGCTCAAATCCGGCCTCGCCCAGCCGCTTCTCGGCATGAGCACGGCGTTCTCCTCCTCCATGCTCGGCCTCGCCGGCGCGCTGGTGCTGGGGTTCCTCGACCTCACGGCGGGGCAGGCGCAGAACCGCTTCTTCAATGAACTGGAGGAGTGGCTGGCCGGCCTCACGCGGCTGTCCTCCGGCGTGCTTGGGGGCGAGGGCGAGGGCGCCTCGGTGCCGGTCTATGTGCAGGCGCTGCTGGAGCAGACGGCGGAGAACATGGAGGGGCTCCAGCGCACGCTGGCGCGTGGCGAGGATGACCGGCGCGAGGCCAACCAGGCGCTGCTGGCGTTGTCGGACAAGCTGGCCACGCTGTCGGAGACCATGCGGGCGAGCCAGCAGCTCATGCTGCGCATCGCCGAGGGGCAGCAGGCGCTGGTGCCGGCGCTGGCCCGGCTGGGCGAGGCGCGGGAGGGCGACGTCGCCGCGCGCGCCCATCTGCGCGCCATCGAGATGTACATGCAACGGCTGCTCAGCGAGAGCGAGCAGGGCCGGGCGCAGAGCACGGCGGAGCTGCGCAACGACATCAAGGTGCTGACCCGCACCATCGCCGCCCTCGCCGAAGAGCAGCCGAGGTAGCCGCCATGGCGCTGCGCCGGCGCGGCACATCCAACGAGGCCCTCAATCCGTGGCCCGGCTATGTGGACGCGCTGTCCACGTTGCTGATGGTCATCATCTTCGTGCTGCTGGTCTTCGTGCTGGCGCAGGCCTTCCTGTCGGTGACGCTGAGCGGGCGGGACCGCACGCTCGACCTGCTGAAGCGGCAGATGGCGGAGATGTCGGACATGCTCTCGCTCGAGCGCGGCAAATCGGCGGATCTCCAGCTCTCCATCGCCGGGCTCAACCGGGAATTATCCGCCGCCGCCGGTGCGCGGGATTCGCTGACCCGCCAGCTCGCCGCCGCCCAGAGTCAGATCACCGCCCTCGGGGGCGAGCGGGACGCGCTCAAGACCGCCCGCGACCGCCTGGCCGCCCAGCTCGCCGACAGCGCGTTGCAGGCGCAATCCGCCGAGGCGCGGGCGACCAGCCTGCAGGCCCAGATCGACGCGGCGGCGAACGGCAGTGCGGCGGCGCGCACGGATGCCGCCAACGCCGATGCCAAATTGATCGACACGCAGCGCGCGCTGGCCGCCGCCCAGGCGCGGCTGGCCGACATGCAGAAGCAGCAGGATGCGCTCGACCACACGGTGCAGGCCGATCGCGCGATCATCACCGCCCGCCTGTCCGATCTCGCCAAGATGGCCGAGCAGGTCCAGGCGCTGACCGCGTTGCGCGACGAGCTGGAGAAGCAGGCGCAGGATGCCGCCGCCAGGGCGATGACGCAGGCCCAGCGAAACGCCGCGGTGGCTGCCCAGCTGGCCGACGAGAAGAAGCTCGGCGACAGCGCGCGCGCCCAGATCGCGCTGCTCAATGCCCAGGTCTCCCAGATGCGCGCCCAGCTCGCCGGCCTCGCCGCGGCGCTCGATGCCTCCGAGAAATCGGCGGCGGCGAAGGACGCGCAGATCACCAATCTGGGCGCGCGGCTCAATGCCGCCCTCGCCCAGAAGGTGGAGGAGTTGCAGCAGTACCGCAGCGATTTCTTCGGCCGGCTGCGCAAGGTTCTGGCCGGCAAGCAGGGTATTCAGATCGTCGGCGACCGCTTCGTCTTCCAGAGCGAGGTGCTGTTCCCGTCGGGCAGCGCCGATCTTTCGGTGGAGGGCTGGGCGCAGATCAAGAAGCTCGCCGCCACCCTTCTCGACATCGCGAAGGAAATTCCGCCGGACGTGCCATGGATCCTGCGCGTCGATGGCCATGCCGACCGCCAGCCCGTGCAGAATGACCGCTTCGCCTCGAACTGGGAGCTGTCGGCGGCGCGCGCCATCACCGTGGTGAAGCTGCTGGTCGCCGAAGGCGTGCCGGCCGATCACCTCGCGGCAACCGCCTTCGGCGACACGGAACCGCTCGACCCGGCGAACACGCCGGCGGCCTACGCGAAGAACCGCCGCATCGAATTGCGGCTGACCAGCCGGTAGCCGGTGGCCGGGTCAATCCGGCGATGATTGCGGGCGGTGGGGAATGGCCGCGCGATCGCGCCTTGCGGGCACGAGACGGGAATGGCCACATGCGCCACTGGGCTGTTTTCTGGCAGGCCTCCGGCCGACCGGCCGAGCCGCACCGTCCGGGGAGGTCTCAAGACGATTTGTCACGAAATCAGAAAATGCAGAATATTAAATCCTTTGATTAAATTTAATGGGATAGGACGCATTGGACTGTAGCTAGGGAAAAACAACGTGGCAGAAGAACAAAGCTCAATAGACAAAAAATACAATCGAATCGAGGATCTGGTCAGGGCAGGGGAGTTTGCCCGGGCCATATCTGTCGCCGAGAAAATGGGCGAAGATCTGTTCGACAGAACGGAAGAGCTTTTGAGTTTGTTTGTGGCCATGGAAGGAGAAAAAAACTTCAGCATGCTGGAGTTTTTGTCAGATTTTATTCGTAAGAAGAGGATTACAGATTTACGAGTTATTTTATCCGTCGCAAATGCGTATAGGAGTATATCCAATGTCTCCAATGCAGAAATATATTACATTTACGCAAGATTTTTGGAGCCGACAAATTATTGGAGCTACTATTCTCAATCCCAATTCAAGGCAGATCTTGGGTTGCACGAGGATGCCCGGATCATAATCGAAGACGGTCTGAAATATTGTCGGGGAAAAATTTCGGAAACCGAGTGGGCAAACCTTCAGCGCGAATATATAAAAGTGGTATGCTTGGCAAGAAGGGATGATATTCGTTATTTCAAATCCTTGCGTTCGAGAGAATTTTATTCGGGAAGACCGGTAAAAAATGCATTGGTCGTTTTGATGGTAAAAAACGAAGACGATATCATTTATTCGTGCCTTGAGGCCGCCTATCGCGTCGGCCTGCGGCATTTTCTTGTGGCCGACAATGCCAGCAGTGACGGAACGCGCAGGGAAATAGAAAAATTCCAATCAAGCCACGCTGATGTCGTACTGCTATACGTCCATGATGGCATCATTGGATATTGGCAAGATAAAAAGATGAATGCGTTCTGGAAATTTGGCGTCGATTATTTCAAAGTCATGGGGCATGGTATTGACTGGGTATTTCCCATTGATGCCGATGAGGTGTTGGTCCAGGCCGATCCGGAAGTGGACCTGTTCGAGTTTTTGAACTCGTGGCGAAGCGCCGATGCGGCGATCGCTGTCGGCATGTGGTGCACCGCCGCATCCGCCGAGGTGATGGAGCAGTTGAACCCCGCCGAAAATCTCGATGCCGCATTCCCTGTTGTTGCCGGTTACGACGCCGCGCCGGCAACAAAAATAGCCTTCAGGGTCGGCCCGAATGTCGAGCTGGACATGGGGAACCATTTCGCGTTCGGCTGCATCAAAGATTCGTCCGACGTAACCTCGCTGAATGCGTTCGGATTATTCCTGCTTCATCATCCCTTCCGTTCGCGGCGGCAGTTGCGGTCGAAAATCACGAATGGGGTGAAGGCCCTCATGGCCGCCTCCGGCTTGCCGGCCCATTATGGCAGCCACTGGCGGCGATCGTATGAGAACTACATGAGCCGTGGCGAGGCCTACATCGAAGACGAATTGGTCGAGTTCTGCCGCAGAACCGCTGAGCTTTCGGCGTTATTGGCGGATCAGGGCCAACATGCGTCCGAAACCATCCCGTCCCCTCACGTGCTCTCCCCCTGAACCTTCAGCGTCAGCGCCTTCAGCCGCTCGGCGCCGCCGGGGGTTTTGGGGCTGAGGTCGAGCGCCTTCTGCCAGGCGGCGAGCGCGCCCTTGTCGTCGTGCAGGGCCTCGGCGATGCGCGACAGCGCCTCGAAGGCGGGGAAGTGGCGGGGTTCCAGCTTCAGGGTCTGCTCGATATCGGCCAGCGCCCCGTGATAATCGCCGCCGGCGT
>JAGXAV010000250.1 GCA_018971455.1 Rhodospirillales bacterium | reverse complement strand
GGCGCGAGACGATGTCCAACTCCCAGTCGTATTCCGGGTGCCATTGCACGCCGGCGGCAAAGCCGCCGCCGGGGCGGCGCACCGCCTCGATCGTGCCGTCGGGCGCCACCGCCTCCACCACCAAGCCGGGGGCGAGCCGGTCGATCCCTTGGTTGTGCAGCGAGTTCACCGCCAGCTCGGCGGTGCCGGCAAGCCGGTGCAGCCAGCCGCCGGCGGTCAGGCGCACGCGGTGGGCCTTGCCGGTGCGCACCCGCGAATTGGGTTGCATCGGGGTCGAATGGTCGAAGCGGTCGGGTAGGTCCTGCAGGCGCTGGTGCAGGCTGCCGCCGAGGGCGACGTTGAGCTCCTGCAGGCCGCGGCAGATCGCCAGCACCGGCACGCCCTGGGCGACCGCCGCGCGGATCAGCTTGAGGGTGACGGCGTCGCGCTTGGCGTCCTCGGGCGTGCCCTCGGCATGGGGCGGGCCGTTGTAGAGCGCCGGCTGCACGTTGGAGCGGCTGCCGGTGAGGATGATGCCGTCGAGGCGGGCGAGCAGCGTCTCCACATCGGCGAGCTCGCCATTCGCCGGGATCAGCACCGGGACGCCGCCGACCAGACGGTCGGTGGCGCGGACATAAGTGTCGGACGCGGCATGGTTTGCCATGCCGAAGGCGCCGAACAGCTTGGTGCAGCAGGAAATGCCGATCAGGGGTTTCATCGCTCCGCCGAGCCTGTCACACAGTCATCATCCGCCATCATCGCGGCAAAATGAAGTCAAACCGCCACATTGCGACAAGAATCCGCGATCCTGCGGCGCCGGGGCCACGGTTCAGTGGTTGCCGCCGCCGGCACCCGGCCCGTTCGGCAGCCTGGCGACATACTCGAACAGCTTCGGATCGAAGGTTCCGCCGTACTCGATGTTGAACAGCGAGACCCGCGTCTCGCGGCCCTGGGCGTCCACCACCGCCCATTGGCGCAGCGCCAGCGGCTGATCGGCGAAGATCAGCGTCAGGCTGCCGTCGCCGGGCGAAGCGGTGCGCACCATCGTCACCTGGATCTGTCCCGGCTCACGCGCGATGGCGGTGACGGTGACATTGCCCGAGAGCTTCACATGGTCGGCCAGCAGGATGCCGAGCGGGGTGGAGCTGAGCGGGAAATTGCTGGTCTGGTTCAGCTCGCTGTCATGAAAGACCACCAGCCCGTGGCCGGCCACCAGCAGCAGCGGGCTCGGCGGATCGTACTGGAAGCGCAGCCGGCCCGGACGCTCCAGCCAGGCCTCGCCCTGGGCGGTCTGGCCATCGGAGGCGACTTGCAGGAAGCGGCCCTTCAGCGTGTGCAGCCCGTCCAGATAGGCCTCGATGCGCGCCAGGTCGGCGCGGTCCTGCACGGTGAGGACGGCGGCCGCCGGCTGGGCGCGCGCCGCCCCTGGCGGGGCCACGAGAAGGGCGAGGGCGCAGGGCGCGAGGGCGAGCAGGGTGCGACGGTTCATGGCGGCAGATGTGGCATCGCGGCGGGCCGATGCAAAGCGGCGCCGGCGGCATGGTTGGCATGCCGCCGGCGTCAGTCCGCGCCGCCCTGCTCGCGGCGAAAGGCCGCCATCGGGTAGACGCCGAGGATGCGCGTCTCGCGCGAGAAGAAGGACAGCTCCTCCAGGGCGCGGCGCAGGGCGGGCTGTTCGGGGTGGCCCTCGACGTCGCAGAGGAACTGCGTCGCGGTGAAGTGGCCGCCGACCATGTAGCTCTCCAGCTTGGTCATGTTGACGCCGTTGGTGGCGAAGCCGCCGAGCGCCTTGTAGAGGGCGGCCGGCACGTTGCGCACGCGGAAGACGAAGGTGGTCATCAGGTCCGCCGTCTCGGGCGGCGGCGTGCGGGCGGCGGCGGCCATGACGTAGAAGCGCGTGGTGTTGTGGGCGGCGTCCTCGACATTGGCGCGCAGGATGTCGAGGCCGAACAACTCGGCGGCGAGCGAGGAGGCGACGGCGCAATCCTCGGGGTTGTTCCAGCCGGCGACCTGCTCGGCGGCGCCGGCGGTGTCGGCCTCGATGACCGCCTGGAGGTTCAGCTCGCGCAGGATGTTGCGCACCTGGCCGAGGGCGACGGCATGGGAATGGGCGCGCCGCAGCCCGGCCAGGGTGGCGCCCCTGGGTGCGAGCAGGCAGTGCTCGACGCGCTGGAAGGCCTCGCCGATGACGAACAGGCCGGAATCGGGCAGCAGGTGATGGATGTCGGGCACCCGGCCGGCGAGGCTGTTCTCGCAGGGCAGCATGGCGAGCTCGGCGCTGCCGTCGCGCACCGCGGCCATCGCCGCCTCGAAGGTGTCGCAGGGCAGGGTGCGCCAGCTCGGGTAGGCGGTGCGGCAGGCGAGGTCCGAATAGGCGCCGGGGCGGCCCTGGAAGGCGATGGTGCGGGTCATGGTCATCCTGATGGAACGAGGATGGCGCGGGCGCGCGCCAGATCGTCGGGTGTGTCCACCCCGAACGGGGCGACGGGGACGCGGGCGCAGGCGATGCGCATGCCGGCCTCCAGCGCGCGGAGCTGTTCGAGGCTCTCGCGGCGTTCGAGCGGCGATTCCGGCAGCGCCACGTAGCGCGCCAGGGCGGCACGGCGGAAGGCGTAGATGCCGATATGGTGCCATAGCGGCCCCTCGCCCGAGGGGATGGCGGCGCGTGAGAAATACAGCGCCGGCGAGACCGCGCGCCCGCCATCGAAGGCGCAGGCCGCCTTGACCACCTGGGGGGCGGCGGCCTCCTCCGGCGAGGTGATGGGGGCGACGAGGGTGGCGATGTCGATCGCCGGATCCTCGAGCGGCGCGAGCACGGCGCGCAGATATTCGGCAGGGATGGTCGGCAGGTCGCCCTGCAGGTTGACCACCACGTCGTGGCGCCCCTGCGGGTCGAGCTGGGTGAGGGCGGCGTGCACGCGGTCCGAGCCGCGCGGCAGGCTGGGGTCGGTCAGCACCGCGGTGCCGCCGGCGGCGGTGACGGCGGCGGCGATCTCGGGGTCGCCGGCGGCGACGGCGACCGGGCCGATGCCGGCCTCCTGGGCGCGGCGCAGGACGTGGACGATCATCGGCACGCCGCCGATATCGGCCAGCGGCTTGCCGGGCAGGCGGGTGGCCGCCATGCGGGCCGGGATGATGACGATGGGGTTCATGTGGCTGGCAATGCGCGCGCCGGGTTGAAGCAGGCGCGTCCCTTCCCTATGGTGCGGCGCAGCTTAGGTAGCAGGCGGGCGCCGCGCAACGTGGCGACTCCGGCAATGGAAATTCGCGCGGGAGAGTGCGGCGTATGGACAGCATGGAGGTCAACAAGGCGGCGGCCGCGGTTCTGGTGGCGGGCATCGTCTTCATGGTGGCGAGCCTGATCAGCGACAATCTGGTCAAGCCCGTGGAGCTGAAGACCAGCGCCATCAAGATCGAGGGAGTCGGTGCGCCGGCCGCAGCACCGGCGGCCGCCAAGCCCGTCGCCCTGCCGCCGATCGGGCCCTTCCTGGCCAAGGCCAGCGCCGCCGCCGGCGAGGCCGACGTGAAGAAGCTGTGCGCCGCCTGCCACACCTTCAACGAGGGGGGCCATGCCGGCGTCGGGCCGAATCTCTACGGCGTCGTCGGCGGGCCGCACGCGCATATGCAGGGCTTCAACTACTCCGACGCGATCAAGGGCAAGAAGGGCGACTGGACCTTCGATGCGCTGAACGAATGGCTGCACAGCCCGAGCACCTATGCGCCCGGCACGCGCATGGGCTTTGCCGGCATCAGCAGCGAGAAGGAGCGGGCGGACGTCATCGCCTATCTGAACAGCAACTCGGCCAAGCCGCTGCCGCTGCCGAAGTAGGCGGGTGAGCGGCATTTCCCCGGCGCTCGATTTCGACGCGCTGGCGGCGGCCGCGGCGGCGGCGGCCGACGTCGCGGGGGCGGTGATCCGGCCGTTCTTCCGCAGCGGCCTGGGCGCGGATCTGAAGGGCGATGCGAGCCCGGTCACGGTGGCCGACCGCACCGCCGAGCAGGCGATGCGCGCGGTGCTGGCCGGGCGGTTTCCCGGGCACGGCATTCTCGGCGAGGAGTTCGGGCTGGACCGCGCGGGCGCCGGGCTGCGCTGGGTGCTCGACCCGATCGACGGCACCCGCGCCTTCCTCACCGGCCGGCCGGTCTTCGGCACGCTGGTGGCGCTGCTGGCCGATGGCGTGCCGGTGCTCGGACTGATCGACCAGCCGGTGACCGGCGAGCGCTGGATCGGCATCGCCTGGCGCAGGACCGTCTTTCGCGGGAC
>JAGXAV010000249.1 GCA_018971455.1 Rhodospirillales bacterium | reverse complement strand
GGCACAGATCGGGCTGTTCATCCGCAATGTGGAGAAGGAGTTCGGCAGTGTCGCGCGCGTCGCCTCGCTTGACGAGGTGCCGGGCGCGGTCGGCGATTATCTCGCCAGCCAGAACCTGCCGAGCGATTTTGCCATGGCGCCGCATCCGGAATTGCAGGCCCTGCCCTGGCATGTACGCCCGATGCTGAGCATCCGCGTCGGCCGCGCGGTGGCGAGCGACCAGGTGAGCGTGCAGCACGGCTACGCCGCCATCGCCGAGACCGGCACGCTGATGCTGCCCGCCGCGCCCGAGCGGCCGACCACACTGAACCTGCTGAGCGACACGGCGATCGTGGTGCTGCGCGCCAGCCGCGTGGTGGGCGCCTACGAGGAGGCGTGGGATCTGCTGCGCGCCGAGCGGCAGGACCCCGTCTCGGGCGGCTTCATGCCGCGCAACGTCATGCTGGTGACCGGCCCCTCACGCTCGGCCGACATCGAATCCACCCTCGAACTCGGCGCGCACGGCCCGCGGCGGGTGCATGTGGTGCTGGTGGAGGATGATCCGGCGGCGCTGGGGTGAAAGACCGGCCTACCTGCCCACCGCCTCGCAACGGAAGCCCTCGCCCCAGCGCGTGATCCGCCCCGCCGAGGGGGACGGAAAATGCGCCGTGCAGCACAGCGTCCCGGTGTCGCAGTAGCGGGCGAGAAAGCCGAGCCGGGTCTGCGCCGCCTGGGCCATGTCCACGTCGAAGCGCACCGACAATTCCGGATAGCGCGCCTGCAGAGGCGTGTGGATAAGATCGCCCGACATCACCGCCGCATCCCGCCCGCGGCCGAAGGCGATGGCGACATGGCCCGGCGTGTGGCCTGGGGTCGGCAGCAGGCGGACATGGTCGCCCAGCGCGTGGTCGCCGCGCACCAGATCGGCCCGCCCCGCTTCGACGATCGGCAGCACGCTGTCGGCGAACGGCGCCACGGGGGCCGCGGCGTGCTGCGCCGTCCAATGCGCGAACTCGCTTTCGGCGAAGACATAGCGGGCCCTGGGGAAGGTCGGCACCCAGCGGCCATCGATCAGGCGGGTGTTCCAGCCCAAGTGATCGGCGTGCAGATGGGTGCAGAGGACAAAATCGACGTCCTCCGGCGCGAGGCCCGCGGCGGCGAGAGCGCGGAGATAGACGTCGTCGGTCTTGAGGTGCCAGCTCGGACGGTTCGGCCGGGGCTTGTCGTTGCCGATGCAGCTATCGACCAGGATGACATGGTGGGGCGTGCGCACGACGTAGGACTGGAAGCAGAGCAGCAGCGCGCCCGCCGCGTCGAGGGCCGCGGGCTCCATCCAATGGCGGTTCGCCTCCAGCACCTCCGGAGCGAGCCCGGGCAGCATGTCGAGCGCCGGCATGAAGGCCTGTTCCTGCTCGATGACACGGTGGATGATCATGTCATCGACGGTGAAACGGTCTGCCATCGGCGCTCTCGCGGCGGTTGTGCGGCCATCCTACCGGCAGGCGGCAGCGCGGAACAACGGTGCCGGCGGCGTCAATGCTGGATGGTCGTCGCCACCTGGGCGGACAGGGTGCGGGCGGCGAAGGTCAATGCGCCGCTGACCGGGACCCAGGCATAGCTTGCCGCAACCGTGACGGCGCCGCCCGCGGCGGCCGGGCTTGGCGAGAATGTGACCGATACGCTGGCGCTGGCGCCCGGCAAGGCTGTCTGGAACGCCGCCTGGAACTGACTTGAGACGGTGCTCTGGGTCGCCGTAGCGGAATGGACCGAGGCCCAGCGCGCCGCCGAGCCGGTGGCGAATTGCAGGGCGCTCTGCGCCAGCGTCATCCGCCCGGTCTCGAACAGGGCGAGGAGGGCCGAGAGGATCACCAGGCCGACCAGCGCGAACTCCACCGCCACCGCCCCGCGCCGGTCGCCCGCCAGGCCGGGATTGCGGAGAGAGCGCCTCAATTCACCCGCACCACGCCGCTGCGGGCCAGGGGGACGGTGCCGGCCAGCACCGGGATCGGCAGGGGCAGGCTGGCGCTGGCCCCGACGGTGACGGTGAGGTAGGTCGCCACCGACTGTCCGCTCGGGCAGGAGGCCGGCACGGTCGCCGAGAGCGCGGACGGGCGCGTGCCGGTGGGCGCGATGCAGGCATAGCCGAGGCTGGCGGCGTTGGTGGCGAGGCTCGGGGTGGCGGCGCCATAGGCCGAGGCGGCGGCATTGGTCACGCCCGTCGTGCTGCTGGCATTGGCGCCGCCGGTGTAGGCGACGAACAGGCCGCCGGCCAAAGCTGCGTCCAGCCGGGATTGGAGCGTGAGCACGACGGCGAAATCCCAGCCGGCGGCAAACAGCGGCAGCAGCACCAGCAGCAGCACCAGGGCGGTCTCCACCGCCACCGCACCCCGCCGCGCCTGCCATAGCGCAACGATCATCACTGCGTCAGCACCACCTGGGCGCCGGTGCTGCCGCCCGACGGCGCGGTGGCCGTGGTGGTGACGTTGGCCGAGCCGCAAATCGTCATCGTGCTGGCGATCAGTGAGAACCCGCCCCCGCTGGGCGGGCCGATGCTGCCGGCATTGTCCACCCAGAGATTGCCCGATGGCATGTAGACGGCGCCGTTCAGCGTTCCGCTGGCGGAGCCGGCGATCTGGTCCGTGATGCCGCTTGGCGGCACGATGCCGTTGCAGTTGCCGCCGCCATAGGCGTTGAGGCCGCTGTTGGTCCCGCTCGCCGAGCGGTCCTTGTAGAGCACGATGCCGGCGTACGGCCCGCTCGTCGGCGCCGACAGCGCGACCTTGGCGTTGTTCTGCCAGCCGACATAGCCGGGGTGGCTGCCACCGAGATAGAAGGCCACGCCGCTGCCGCTGATCGTCGATCCACCGTCGAAGATCAGGTTGCCGTTCTGGATATTGTAGATGCCGGGTTGAAACGTGGCCTTCTCGTTATTGAGCACGGCGATCGTCGTGCAGTAGGTGCCCGGCGAATAGATGCAGCTCTGCCCGCCGAAGCTGTAGCTGTTGTTGCAGGCCGGCGGCGTCAGGCACGTGCCGGTGGGCGGGGCGCCAAGCTCGGCGTACGGGTCGCTCTGCGGGGCGGCGAAGCTCACCGGCGTGGGGCTGATCGTGCCCTGGCTGTTGGTCACCCCGCCCGAGGTGCCCACCGTCTTTCCCAGCACCTTGCCGCTGCCGCTGACATAGAGGGCGCCGCTGGCCGAGGAGGAATTGGAGAACACGCCGCAATTGGTGGCGTTAACCGTGCCGCCGCCGGTGACCAGGAGAGCCTTGGTGGCCGATGGATTGAGTGCCAGCAGGCAGGCATTGTCGTCCTCGATGGCCGTGGCGGTCGCGACGGCGTGCAGGACCGGCGCGAGACCGGGGACCAGACGGCTGAAATAGCGATCGGCCTGGCTGGTCAGCGTGACCGTGACACTGGTTTCATCGCTGCTGGTGGCCACGGTGGCCGGCCAGTTCACGGCGCCGATCAGCTGGCCGCCCGTGGCGCCCAGCGCCTCGCTCTTCGCCACCGCCTGATAGTCGCTCAGCGTCGCTGCGGAATCGCCCAGCAATCGCGCGGCACCCATCGCCGCCGCGTCGGCCGCCAGTTGCAGCCGCGCCCGCTCGCGGTACCAGAAGCCGACATCGACGGCGAAGCCCGCGGCCAGCAGCAGGGATGGCAGCGCGAGCGCCACCATCACGGCGGCGGCACCCCGACGGTCTCTGCAGAATGGATGCGCCTGCGGTGGCATCGGCAAGCGCATTGGCGGACGCCCTGGCTGTTTCACCACTGCCGATGATCCTTCCGGTCCCGCGATCCGAGCGCCCGACGTCCGTGTGGCGCGCAACCCGGCCGCCCCTGTCAACGCTCCGGATAGACGCCGATGCGCCTGTCCGCCCGACTCTATTCGCCGAGTTCCTAAAGAGACCTTAACCGCGCCCGGCGCGCATCATGGCGCGGGCGGGCCGAGGTCGTGATAGCCGGCCAGGGCCTCCTGCGCCTGGTCCGGCGGCAGATCGGCGAGGAGAAGGTGCCGCGCCTCGCCTTCCTGCCCGTCCAGGGTGAGCGCCAGGGCGAAATCCTCGCGCAGTTTCGCGGACGCATCGGCGCGTTCGGCCGGGCCGCGCAGCATGGCAACCGATTGCGCGGCCTGGCCGGTCATCGACAGCGAGAGGGCGAGATTGACCCAGGCCGCATGGTCGTGCGGCGCGCGTGCCAGAATGGCGCGATAACGCGCCTGGGCTTCGGCGTGCCGGCCCTGCAGATCGAGGGCGATGCCCAAATCGTTG
>JAGXAV010000248.1 GCA_018971455.1 Rhodospirillales bacterium | reverse complement strand
CGCCCGGCCGCGGATGGAGGAGAGATCGACCAGGCTGTTGCGCCCGCGCGGCGCGGCCAGGCTGTCGAGCCAGGCGACGCCGCCGGCGCTGGCGCGCAGGCAGACCAGATCGCCCGAGCCGAAGCCGGCCACCACCAGCCCGCCCGCATAGGCCGGCGCCGGCACGCCGAGCACCAGCGTCTCGGCGGCGCTGGCCTGGTAGGACCACATCTTGTGCCCGTCCGCCGCCGACAGCGCCTGCAGCTGATAGTCGATGGTCGGAACGAACAGCTTGCCCTCGGCGATGGTAGGGGCCGAGCGCGCGGCGGTGCCGATATTGACGCGCCAGGCGAGCTTGCCGGTGGCCGCCTGCACCGCCAGCACGTCGCCCCGCCCGGTCGCCGCATACAGCATGGTGCCATCGACCGCGATGCCGCCGCCGACATTGGCGCTGCCGTCGTTCTTGCCCCGCGTGTTGAAGCGCCATTGCCGCTCGCCGCGCGCGGTGTCGAATGCGTCGATCACGGCGTCGCTGTCCATGGTGAAGATGCGCCCGCCGGCGACCACGGGCTGGGCCGTGATCTTGCGCCGGTAGCCGCCGCCAGCGCCGATATCGGCACTCCATGCCGGCGCGATGCTGGGCGCGAGGGCGGGGTGCTCCATGTCGTGCGAGGCGACGCCGCCGGCCTGCGGCCAGTCGGCATTGGCCGCCGGCCGCGGCAGCGCCACGGTCGCGTTGGTGATGTCCGGCGCGAGGCGGCGGGCGGTGTCCATCACCGCGACCCGGGTGCCGGGAAGCTTCGCCTTGGTGCTGCCGAACCAGCTGTCCCACACCCCGCAGCCGGACAGCAGGCCGAGCGGCGCCAGCACCGCGACTCGACGGGACAGGCGATACTTATCGTTCATCATTATCATGTCCCATCACGAAAAATCGGGTCACGGCCCGCCCAGTTGCGCCAGCAGCCCGTTGGCGCGGCCGCGCACGCCGTCCGGCGCGGTCGTGTCCTGGGCGAGCGCCTTGAACAGGGCGCGCGCGGCGTCGGTCTTCTTCAGCCGCAGGTCGAGCAGGGCCTGCTGCTCCTGGGCCAGGGCGTGCCAGGGATTGCCCAGTGCCGCGAGCGGGGCAAGGCGGGCGGCCAGCGCGGCCGGGTCGCCGGATTCGAGCTGCATCATGCACCATTCGAGGCTGGCCAGCCCGCGCAGCAGCGTGTCCGCCGCCGCGTCGGCGGCCACATGGTCGAGGGCGGCGAGGGCGGCGGCCGCGTTGCCGCTGTCGCGCTGCAGGGCGGCGACGCGCAGTTCGGCCAGCGTGCGATAGCCGGCGGTGCCGGTGGCGACGATCTTCTCGAAATCCGCCAGCGCCGCCTTGCGGGCCGCCTCGCTCTTGTCCGGCCCGTCGGCGACCTGCATGGCGGCGAGGAACTGGCCGGCGATCCGGGCCGTCTGCTGCGCCTGGTAGTAGCTCCAGGCCTGCCAGGCGGCGACGCCCGCCACCACCAGCACCAGCGCGCCGACCAGCAGCCCGCCATAGCGGGCGAGCAGCTTGCGCATGCGCTCGGCGCGCAGGTCCTCGTTGACCTCGTCGAAGATATCGGACACGGCGGTTCCTTAGGCGATCAGCGGGGCGGCCGGCCTGGATGGCCGGCAGGGACGGTCAGCGCGCGTCATATACGAGCAAACCGCCGCCGCAAACAGGGCGCGCAGGGCAGGGGAGGAAACGGGCGGGCGGGAAACCTCGTGGTCACCCGTGGCGTGCTGCAATGGGCCATGCGCCCGCTCATCCTGTTGCTGCCCGTTCTGCTCGCCGCCTGCGCGGGAGGGCCGGGCCGTGCGGCGCCGCCGGAGCAGGCCGGGACGCAAGGTGCCGCGGCCGACCCCGGCGCGCTGCCGCCGCCGGCCTTCTGCACCCGCAGCCTCGGCGTGGTGGATTGCTGGGCGAACCCCGCGGCGCTGAACGGCCAGCCGGTGCGCGAGGTGGCGGACGGGCCGCGCCGGCTCACCCCCGCCCAGCAGCGCGATGCCCGGCGCGGCTGGCTGCCCTTCTGAGCGGCCGGCGTTCTGAACGGCCCGGGTTCTGAACAGCGCGTGTCAGGGCGGGCAACCCTGATCTGTGCGCTTTGCCGCTGTCCAGGGCGGGCGGAGCCGGCATACTCGTTGCAGACTGGGTGAGGTCATGACGATGCAGCGGGCAGTGGGCGAGATCGACAGGGTGGCCGTGGCGGCCATGCCGGCGGAGGCGGATGCCGAGAGCGCCACCTTCCCGGTGATCGTGGCGCTGAGCTTCTGCCACCTGCTCAACGACATGATGCAGTCGCTCATCCCCGCCCTCTATCCGATGATCAAGACCCAGTTCGCGCTGGATTTCGGCCAGATCGGGCTGATCACGCTCGCCTTCCAGATGACCGCCTCGATGCTCCAGCCCGCCGTCGGCCTGGTCACCGACCGCCGGCCAATGCCCTACTCGCTCGCCGTCGGCATGGGGTTCTCCCTGGTCGGGCTGCTGCTGCTCTCGATCGCGTCGAGCTATACGATGCTGCTGGCCGCGGCCTCGCTGGTCGGCGTCGGCTCCTCGGTGTTCCACCCCGAGGCGTCGCGCGTCGCGCGCATGGCCTCGGGCGGGCGGCACGGCCTCGCGCAATCCCTGTTCCAGGTCGGCGGCAATGCCGGCCAGGCGATCGGCCCGCTGCTCGCCGCCGTGGTGGTGCTGGCGCGCGGCCAATCCTCCATCGCCTGGTTCTCCATCGCCGCCATGCTGGCCATGCTGGTGCTGGGGCGGGTCGGCATGTGGTATGGCGCGCGGGCGCGGGTCGCCAGCCGGCCGCGGCGCGCGCGCCCGGCCGTCGGCGGCGTCGAGCTGTCGCGCGGGCGGGTGTTCTTCATCATCGCCGTGCTGGGCGCCCTGACCTTCTCCAAGAACGTCTACACGGCGAGCCTGAGCTCCTATTTCACCTTCTACCTGATCCAGAAATTCGGCCTCTCGGTGCATGCCGCCCAGATGCACCTGTTCGTCTTCATGGCCTCGATCGCCCTCGGCACGCTGCTCGGTGGGCCGCTCGGCGACCGCATCGGGCGCAAGACGGTGATCTGGATGTCGATCCTCGGCGTGCTGCCCTTCAGCCTGGCGCTGCCCTATGTCGGGCTGGCCTGGACCGGCATGCTGACGGTGATCATTGGCCTGCTGATGGCCTCGGCCTTCCCGGCCATCCTGGTCTATGCGCAGGAGCTGGTACCCGGCCGCGTCGGGCTGATCGCCGGCATCTTCTTCGGCCTCGCCTTCGGCCTGGGCGGGCTGGGGGCCGCCGTGCTCGGGCGCATCGCCGACGCGACCAGCATCGGCTACGTCTATCGCCTCTGCGCCTTCCTGCCGGCGATCGGCCTGCTGACCATCTTCCTGCCCGATCTGGGGTTGCGCCGCGCCCGGTCCGGCTGAGCGCGGCGCGCGGGCGCGCCGCCGCCCGCCCTCAGACCAGCTGGAGCAGGATCATCACCAGCCCGATGACCGAGACCAGGAAAGCGAGGCTGCGCAGCGGGCCGAGGCCGGCCACGTAGATCGCGCCGTGCGCCACCCGCGCCCAGAAGAAGATCGCCGCCCCCATCGCGGTCATCGCGTTGCTGCGCCCGGCAAGCTGGGCGGTGAGCACCAGGGCGGCGAAGAGCGGCAGGTTCTCCAGCATGTTGGCGTGCGCCCGCCGCGCCCGGCCGGCCCAGCCGGTCAGCTCCAGGGCGCGCTCGCGGTTGCCGCCGGTCGCCGCCAGCCCGGCCTGGAGATTGGCGCCGATGCCGGCGACCAGCATCTGCCCCAGGGCGAGAAGGACGGTCCAGACGAGATAGCTCAGTTCGATGCTCATGCGGCCGGGTGTCCCCATGTTGCGGCAGGCCCAGACATATCGCGCGCCCCCGGCGCGGGCCAGAACTGCGCGCGGCGCGGGTTGCCGGTTTTTACATGATGAGCATAATCTTTGCCATGCGCGTCACCCCGCCCGTCCTGGCCGCCCATCGCGCCGAGCTGCTGCGCGCGGCCGGCGAGCTGTTCCGCACCGAGGGCCTGGACGGGGTGGGCGTGGCCGAGATCAGCCGCGCCGCCGGCCTGACCCACGGCGCCTTCTACGGCCATTTCCCGAGCAAGACGGCCCTCGCCGCCGCCGCCTGCACGGCGAGCCTGGAGACCGCCGCGCGGCGCTGGCGCGCCCGCGCCGCCCGCGCCCGCGCCGCCGGCGGCGACCCGATCGGCGCCCTGATCGACACCTATCTGACCGAGCGCCATCGCGACGAGCC
>JAGXAV010000247.1 GCA_018971455.1 Rhodospirillales bacterium | reverse complement strand
GTAGGTCTGCACAGCGCCGGCCGCGCCGGCGTCGCCTCCGATGGCCGCGCCCGCCACCACCGAGGACAGGTTCTCGCTGCTGGCCGCCGACACCTTCACGTCGCCGCTGCTCGCGCTCACCGTGGCCGCGCTGCCGCTGGCGCCCGGGGCTTCCTCGCCGATCCAGGCGTAGGTGTGCTTGAGCAGCACGTCCACGTCGGCGCCGGCGCTGACCCCGGTTCCGCCGCCGGCGGCGGAGCCGGCGATGTCGGAAATCGTCGAGTCGTCGCTGGCCTGCACGGTGACGGCGGTGGCGCTCACGCTGGCGCCGTAGCCGATCCAGGCCTCGGTGGTGTCGACGATGTCGCTGGAGCCCAGCGCCACGGCTACCCCCACGCCGCCGGCGGCGCCGGCCACCACCGAGGTGTCGATGTTCTCGCTGGCCTGGGCCGCCACGTCCACCGCGCCGGCCGCGTTCAGCGCCGCGCCGTCGCCGATGGTGGCCTGGGTGGTGCTGTCGGTCACCGAGGCCGCGGCCGAACCGCCCACGCCCACCGCACCGCCACCCACCGCTCCGCCCAGGTTGAAGATCTGCGTGGTGTCGCCCGCGGTGACGTCGACGAAGCCGGTGGCCGCGTCGGTGGTCGTGACCTGCGCGCCGGCGCCGATGGAGGCGCTGACGGTTTCGTCCTGGGTCACCGGGGTCAGCACGCCCGAGGCGCCGACGTCGCCGCCCACGGCGCCGGCCACCGCGATGTTGTCGGCCAGCACGGAACCCTGCGCTGCCACGTCGAGCGACGCGGCGCTGATCGTGGCGCCGGCTTCGATGGACGCGGACACGGTCGAGACAAAGGTGCTCGCCGCCGCCGTCAGGCCGATGCCCACGCTGCCGGCCCCCCCGACGGCGCCGCCCACGTTGACCACCTGCGAGGTGTCGCCCGCGCCCACCTGCACCTCGCCGGCGCTGGTGATGCCGGCGTCGGCGCCGATCCAGGACTCGGTGTCGAGGGTCTCGGTCAGCGGAGTGGCCACGCCCGAGATGGCCACGTCGCCGGCGGCCGAGCCGGCCACGGCGACGTTGACCACGTTCTCCGAACTGTTCGCCGATACGTCCACCGAAGCTGCGTCGACCGTGGTGACCGCACCCGCGGCGGAGTCGATGTCCGCCGTGGTGCCGTCGTCGACGGTGGTGGCGATCAGGGTGGCGCCCACCCCGGCTGATCCGCCCACGCCGACGCTTCCGCCGAGGTTCACGGCCGAGAAATCGTTGGTCGCCGTCACGTCCAGCGCGCCGCTGGACGTGATGGAACTGCCGGCGCCCACCTGGGCCGTGACCCCGCGCTGCGAGGTGATGAGCCCGATCACCCCGGCCACACCGGCCTCGTCGGCGGCGCCCGCGCTGAACTGGAACAGTTCCACGTCCTGCGTGGAGCCGCCCTGCAGTTGCACCGAGGACGAGGAGGCGATGTCCACGCCCGTGCCCAGCGTGGCCTGGATGCTGCTCTGGTCGAGGATGAAGGCGCCGTCCACGCCGACACCGGCGGCTCCGCCAGAGGCGGCCGCGCTGCCCACCAGGGTCTTGGAGGCCGTCTGGTCCTGCGCCTGGACCTTCACCGCGCCCGCGGAATGCACCGTGGTGCCGGCGCCGATGCCGGCGCTGACCTGGTTGTCGATCACCTGCACCGCGAAGCCGCCGGCGATGGCGGCGCTGTTGCCCGAGGCCGCTCCCGCGCCGGCCTCGGCGAGGTAGTTGTTCTGCCCCAGCAGCGCGAGTTCGAGGCCGTTGTGCGCCAGCGCCTGCAGCTGGGTCTGCACGGCGGCGGCATCGCTCTTGAGATTGGTGCCGAAACTGGAGGAGTCCGCGGCGGCGCCGGAGGACACGTCGCCGGCGAGCTGGGTGATGCCGCTGAGCGGGTCGTCCACCTTCTCGTTGGTCGCCGAGACCTCGAGGCTGGCGGCGTCGATGGAGGAGTCCTGGCCCACGCTGGCGGCGTAGCTGTCGGTGGAGATCACCGCGGCGATCGAGGCGCCGATGCCCACGCCCTGGCGCGAGGCGCTTCCGCTCCAGGCGTTGGCGCCCAGCGAGCTGGTGTTGTCGGCCAGCACCGTGACGGCTCCCGAGGCACCCGTGCCCGGGCCCTGCAGTGCATCGTGCTGGCCCAGGCTCGCCGAGGTCGACGAGGTGGAGACCGCCACCGCGATGGCCCCGGCCACCGCGACCTTGCCGGCGGCCGCGCCCGACATGGCCACCGCAGCGACGCGGCCGGCCATGAAGGAGGCGTCCTGGTTTTGCGTGGAGGTGGCCGAGACCGCCACCGCGCCGGCGCTGCTCAGATCCGTGTAGTCGCCCGCGCCTGCCGAGGTGGAGTCGTCCACCAGGCTCAGCGCCACGCCGACGCCGATGCCGACCTTGGAGTTGGTGTCGGTGGCGCCGTCTCCCTCGGTGAACACGTCGCCGTGGTTGACCGCCGTGAGCTGCACGCTGGCGGCCGAGACCGTGCGCGCGGCGCCCGCGCTGCCGCCGACGATGGACGCGCTGACCTGGTCCCCGGCGATGACCGCACCGACCGCCGCGGCCACCGAGACCTTGCCCTGGCTGGCCGACTTGCCGCTGGCCTTGGACTGGTCCTGGCCCGCGTCGCTGGAACCCTGGCTCATCGCGCCCTGCGCCTGCGAGGTGTTCAGGGTGTCGCCGCTGGCCACCGAGCCGCCGCCGGAGGTGGAGTCGTTGCCGCCCTGCATGGCGCTGCTGAAGGCGTTGCCGCTGGCCGAGGCTGTGGACTCGGCGTCGTAGGTCCGCGTGGAGCTCGCCTCGATCTGCAGGGCGCCGCCGATGGCGGCGTCGCGCGCCAGGCTGGCGCTGGTGCTAGAGGTGATGGCGCTGCCGCCGCTCGTGGCACCGAGGATGCCGGGGCCGGTGATCACCGCCACCGAGCCACCCACCGCCACGCTGGAGCCGCTGGAACCGTCGATGGAGGCGATGGCGCTGGCGGTGTTGGCGCCGGAACTCGCGGCGGTGATGCTGGCGTCGCCCGAGGTGTCGATGGCGCTGCCCGAGCCCACGCTGGCCTGGGTGGTCTCGTCGAGCAGCGACATCGCCACCACCGCGTCCACGGCCACGCCGCCGGATGCACCGGCCTGCGCGGTGCTGGACGTGTCGGTGAGGGAGTTTGCCGCCACCTCGAGCGAGGCCGCGGTGCCGGAGACGTCCACGCCGTCGGCGATCTGCGCCAGGCTGTGCTCGGTGATCGTGTTCAGCGCCACCGAGGCGCCCACGCCGAGCTTGCCGCCGCTGGCGCCGCCGCTCGACGGCGTGGCCGAGGCATCGGCCGACATCAGGTCGGCCGCGCCCAGGTCCAGCGCTCCGCCGCCCAGGTTCAACTGCGCGCCTGCCTGCACCGTGGCCTCGCTGTCGCTGTCGATCACGTTGACCGCCAGCGAACCGGCCAGTCCCACCTTCGACGCGCCGGCGCCCGAGGTGGCCGAGGCCGAGTACAGGTCCTCGCGTCCGCTCACGCCGCCCAGGGTCTGGTCCACGGCCGCGGGGCCGGCCGTGCTCGAACCCGGCACCGCTGGCGAGGCCACGCCCTGGTCGGTCTGCAGCGCGCCCAGGCTCAGCGAGTCCGCCTGGTAGTGATCCGCCGTCAGGCTGCCCGTGGTGGGCGCCGACGACAGCGCCGAGCCGGCGCCCAGGGTAGCGTCGTTGCTCTGGTGCGCCAGCGTGATGGCCACCGCCGCGCCGATGCCCACCGAGGTGCCGCCCCCGGCCACCTGGCTTCCGTCGGCCTGCGTGCCCGCGTCCATGTTGGACACGGCCTGCACGCTCAGCGAGCCGCCCGCGCGCACCCCCACCGCCGCCGGCACGTAGGCCTGCACCGAGGAATCCGCCACGTCCACTGCGATGGCCGCGGCCACCGCCACCGAGCCTTCCTGGGTGGAGCCCTTGCCGCTTTCGCTGCCCGAAGCGCTCTTGTCGGCCGATTGCTGGGAACCGCTGCCCACGCCGGCGTCGGAGGCCTTGGTTTCGGCCGAGCCCGATTGCTTGCCCACCTTGGCGTCGACGTTCGAGTCCTCGCCCGAGGGCGCCGAGCCGTCGCTGTTCGACGCGTTGCCTCCGCTGGCGCTGGCAGTGGCGCTGGCCACGCTCTCCGAGACCCCGGTGGCGCTGAAGGCCACCGAGCCCGTCGTGTCCACGCTGGTCGAGGTGGTCGCCACCACGCCGTCGTCGATCACCGACACCGCCAGCGCCGCCCCCACCGCCGCCTTCGAACCCGCCGC
>JAGXAV010000246.1 GCA_018971455.1 Rhodospirillales bacterium | reverse complement strand
CCCTGCTGCGCCCGCGCGCCGCGCCCGAGCCCGGCCGATGGAGCGGCAATGTCTGGGGCTTCCTCGGCCTGTTCGCCTTCCTCGTCGTGCTGGTGCAGGCCACGCTGGTGGTGCAGGCGCGGCCGCAGGACCTGGTGACCGGCATCCACGGCATGGCCGACATCATCCGCCGCGCGACACCGCCCGATATCTCCAAGCTGCGGGACCTGCTGTGGCCGGCGCTGGAGACGGTGGATATCGGCCTGTTCGGCACCGTCGCGGGCGTGCTGCTGGCGCTGCCGCTGGCGATCCTGGCGGCGCGCAACACCTCGCCCGCGCGTCCGCTGCACGCGCTCTCGCGCGCCCTGATCTCGTTCTGCCGCGCCGTGCCGGACCTGGTCTGGGCGCTGTTCTTCGTCACCGCCGTCGGCCTCGGCCCCTTCCCCGGCGCGCTGGCGATATCGGTGCATTCCGTCGGCATGCTGGGCCGCCTCTTCGCCGAGGTGATCGAGGACATGGACATGGGCCCGGTGGAAGCGCTGAGCATGACCGGCGCCGGGCGGTTGCAGGTGTTCACCCACGCGGTGGTGCCGGGCGTGCTGCCCTCGCTGCTCGGCATCGCGCTCTACCGGCTGGACGAGAATATCCGCGGCAGCCTGGTGCTGGGCTTCGTCGGCGCCGGCGGGCTCGGCTTCGAGCTGCTGACGGCGATGAACCTGTTCCAGTACCGAACCGTCTCCATGACCCTGCTGGTGACCTTCGCCCTGGTGCTCGCCGCCGAGCGGCTGTCGGCCCGGCTCCGCCGGCTGGTCGCGTAGGCGGCGCGGCCGGCGGACGCGGGCGCATCGAAATCCTGGCACTCCGGCCAGGAGCCTTGTTAGGCTTGCCGCGGCAGCCGCCATTTCCCTGTCGGCGGTATTTTTCGAAGGCAGCCTGGAATGGGTGAGGCCGACACCGTTGGGGTGATTGAGGCGGCCTATGCCGCGGCGGTGGCGCCGGAGCTGTGGCCCGAGGCGCTCGGACGCCTCGCCCGGCTCTTTCGCAGCCATTTCGCCGATGTCTTCGCCCGCAACGCGGACCATACCAGCTTCAGCGGCACCGCCATCGGGCTCGATCGCCGCGACTACGAGGACGACTTCCTGGGCATCTGGGTCAAGCGCAACGTCTGGGGCAGCAAGCGCCCGGTGCGCATGGCCGGCGAGGTGGTCTCGACGCGCCAGATGGTGCCCAAGGAGGAGTTGCTGCGCAGCGAGATGTACCAAGACTATCTCGCCCCCCGGCAGCTCGATGAGGGGCTGCGTCTGGCGATCGCCGTCGAGGATGGCTGGATCCACGACATCTCGCTGCTGCGGCCATGGTCGGCCGGCCCGTTCGAGGCGGCGGAGCTGGACCTCGCCGGCGCCCTGCTGCCGCATCTGCAACGAGCCGCCGCGGTCTCGCGCCGGCTCGGCGAGGCGGCGGCGACGGCGCAGGCCGGTGCCGCCGCGCTGGAAGCGCTGCGCCATCCGGTCTTCCTGCTCGACGCGGCCGGCCGCGCCCTGCAATGGAACCACGCCGCCACCCGCCTGCTGGAACGCCCGGGGGGCCTCAGCCTCACCGGCGCGGGCATGCTGCGGGCGGTCCATGCCGGCGCCAATGTCGCGCTGGAGGCGGCGGTGGCGCGCGCCGGGCGCGCCGGCCGGCCGCGCGCCATGTCGAGCAACGTGGATCTGCCGCACGGAGCGGGCGGTCGCGCGACCTTGACGCTGCTGCCGCTGGGCATGGCGACGGACTGGACGCTGCCGCGCCCGCCGGCCATCCTGGCCGTGCAGCACGGGCCTCCGGCGGGCGCGCGGGTGCCGCCGGACCAGCTTGCGGCCCTGTTCGGACTGACCCGGGCCGAGGCCGAGCTGGCCATCGACCTGCTGGCCGGGCTGGCGCCGGCGCAGATCGCCGCCCGCCGGTCGCGCAGCATCCACACCATCCGCACCCATCTTGCGCGGCTGATGGCCAAGACGCAGACTCGCGGCCAGGGTGAACTCGTGCGCCTGCTCGCCAGCATTCCTGCGCCGACCGAAACCGAGGGGGGATCACGCTGATGCGCCGTTCCATGACCGCGGCGATGTGCCGGCTGGCACTCGCCGCCATCTGCATCGTGCCGCTGGCGCGGCTGGGCCTCGGGCGCGCCGAGGCCGCCGACCCGACGCTGCATATCGGCCTGCGCGAGGATCCCGATCTGCTCGACCCCACCCTGGGCTCGAGCTATGTCGGGCGCATCGTCTACGCCGGGCTGTGCGACAAGCTGTTCGACCTCGACACCAAGCTCAACATCGTCCCGCAGCTCGCCACCTCCTACAAATACGAGGACCCGACGCATCTCGTCCTTCACCTGCGATCGGGCGTGCTGTTCCAGGACGGCACCAAGCTCGATGCCGCGGCGGTCAAGACGACGCTGCTGCGCGACCTCGACGCCAAGGGCAGCATGCGCAAGGGCGAGATCAACGCCATCGCCAGCATCGAGATCGTCGATCCGCTCACGGTGCGCCTGGCGCTGAAGGCGCCCAACGCGCCGCTGCTCGCCCAGCTCACCGATCGCTCCGGCATGATCCTCTCGCCCACGGCGCTGGCCCGCGAAGGCGACAAGTTCGGGCTGCACCCGGTCTGCGCGGGGCCGTATTCCTTCGTCGAGCGAGTGGCGCAGGACCGCATCGTGCTGAAGCGTTTCCCGCAATACTGGAACGCCAAGAATTTTCATTTCGACGAAGTGATCTATCAGCCCATCCCGAACTCCGCGGTGCGGCTGGCCAATCTGCAGGCCGGCAGCCTGGATCTGGTGGAATACATCGTGCCCACCGATATTCCGGCGGTGCGGGCGGACCCCAAGCTGAAGCTCGCCATCGGCGATTCGCTGGCCTATTCCGGCATCACCTTCAACACCGATAACGGGCCGGCCGCCAAGACCACGATCGGGCAATCCGCCCTGGTGCGCCGCGCCTTCGAGCTGTCGATCGACAAGAAGGCGCTGATCCAGGTCGTCTATAACGGCCTCTACACGCCGACCGCGCAGGCCAATCCGCCGACCTCGCCGATGTACATCCCGGCCATCACCTCGCCGGCGCGCGACGTGGCGGCAGCCAAGGCGCTGCTCAAGCAGGCCGGCGTGGCGCTGCCGGTGCCGGTGGTGCTGACCGCGCCGAACAGCCCGGACACGCAGCAGGCCGCGGAGGTGATCCAGTCGATGGCCGCCGAGGCCGGCTTCAAGGTGACCATCAAGGCGATGGAGTTCGCCTCCTCCCTGCAGGCCGGCTACGCGGGGGATTTCCAGGCCTACCTCATCGGCTGGTCCGGCCGCTCGGATGCCGACGGCAACATGTGGGCGATGCTGCATACCGGCGGCACGTTCAATTACGGCCATTATTCGAACAAGGAGATGGACGGGCTGCTCGACGCCGCCCGCATCCCCACCGACCCGGCGCAGCGGCGGGCGATCTATGCCAAGGTATGGGCGCTGGAGCGCAAGGATCTGCCGCTGATGTATCTGTGGACGCCGAAGAACATCGTCGGCATGAAAAAGGCGCTGGTCGGCTTTCAGCAGGTGCCGGACGGGCTGATCCGGCTGGGCGGCCTGAAGATGACGCCGTAGCGGCGCCTCAGCCCCGGTGGCCCGGCGGCCAGGCGTCCGGGGCGCCGGCGGGCGCCATCGCGGTACTCAGGTTGGAGAAGACGTTGCCCAGGCTGGGCGCCATGCCCTGCGCGCCGCCGAGTGCGGCGAAGCCGACGATGAGCGACAGCAGGATATATTCCAGGCTGGTGACCCCCCGGCGCCTGGCGCGGGCCTTCCTGAGCCGCTGTCGAAACAATAGCATCGCAGCCCTCCTTCCGGCTCCACGCGCCCCGCAGGGATGAGAGGGAGGGCCGAACCGGCAATTCACCGCAGGCCATCCCCCCAGCCAGACCGATCTGTGCGGCGCGGCGGGTTAAGGATCTGTTAAATATTTACGGTTGTGTCACGATCCCACGCGCGGCGATTGTGCTGGAGCAACTCCCGCAGATCATGGCGAGGTGGGCGGTCCAGCCCGGATGGGGGCCCGCGACCGCCACCCCCTCCCCAAGCGAGGCCGGGCCCGCCGGCGCGTGCGGGCCGGAGAACGCGGACAGGAAGCGCGGTGCCAGGACGGTCGGGCTGCCGAGAATGCGGCCATCCATCGCATGCGCCTGAGCGGAGGGTGAGAGCAGGAAATCGGCCAGCAGCAACGCCGCCTCCGGGCGCGCGGCGCCGGCCGGCACGACGTTGACACCGAGA
>JAGXAV010000245.1 GCA_018971455.1 Rhodospirillales bacterium | reverse complement strand
GTGGTGCCCTTGAAGATCAGGTCGCAGGCAGCCTGGAACGCCGGCCCGTCGAAGCCCGGCGCCATCGTCCGATAGGCCGGATCGCCGGCATTCTGCCGATCGACCACCGCGGCCATGCGCTTGAGCGTTTCCATCACCTGCGCCTCGGTGGCGATCCCGTGGCGCAGCCAGTTGGCGACGTGCTGGGAGGAGATGCGCAAGGTCGCCCGGTCCTCCATCAGCCCCACGTCGTGGATGTCGGGCACCTTGGAGCAGCCGACGCCCTGGTCGATCCAGCGCACCACGTAGCCGAGGATGCCCTGGGCGTTGTTGTCGAGCTCCTCCTGCAACTCGGCGGGCGACCAGTTCGGCCGGTCGGCGAGGGGGATGGTCAGGATGTCGGCGAGACGGGCGGGCGCGCGCGCGGCAAGCTCGGCCTGGCGGGCGGCGACGTCGACCTCATGGTAGTGCAGCGCATGCAGGGTCGCCGCCGTCGGCGAGGGCACCCAGGCGGTGTTGGCGCCGGCGCGCGGATGGGCGATCTTCTGCGCCAGCATGTCCGCCATGCGGTCCGGCGCCGCCCACATGCCCTTGCCGATCTGCGCGTGGCCGCGCAGGCCGCAGGCCAGCCCGACATCGACATTGTTGTTCTCGTAGGCGGCGATCCAGGCGGTGGCGCGCATGTCGTTCTTGCGGATCATCGCACCCGCTTCGAACGAGGTGTGGATCTCGTCGCCCGTGCGGTCGAGGAAGCCGGTGTTGATGAAGGCGACGCGGGCGCTGGCGGCATGGATGCAGGCGGCGAGGTTGACGGTGGTGCGCCGCTCCTCGTCCATGATGCCCATCTTGAGCGTGTTGCGCGCGAGGCCCAGCATATCCTCGACGGCGGCGAACAGGTCCGAGGCGAAGGCCACCTCGTCCGGCCCGTGCATCTTGGGCTTGACGATGTAGACGGAGCCGGCGCGGCTGTTGCGCAGCGCGCCCGTGCCCTTGAGGTCGTGCAGCGCGATCAGGCTGGTGATCGCGGCATCGAGGATGGTCTCGGGCACGGCGGCGCCCGTGGCGTCGCGCACCGCGTCGGTGAACATGTGATGCCCGACATTGCGCACCAGCATCAGGCTGCGGCCGGGCAGGGTGAGCATGCCGCCCGCCGGCGCGGTGTAGCTGCGGTCGGGGTTGAGGCGGCGGGTGATGGTGCCGCTGCCCTTCTCGACCTCGGCACTCAGCGTGCCGGTCATCAGCCCGAGCCAGTTGCGATAGACGCCGACCTTGTCGGCGGCATCGACGGCGGCGACGCTGTCCTCACAATCCATGATGGTGGTGAGGGCCGATTCGACGATGATGTCGGCCAGTCCCGCCGGGTCGTCACGGCCGATGCGGTGCGTGCGGTCGATGCGCAGCTCGAGATGCAGGCCGTGATTGCGCAGCAGCACCGCGGCGGGGGCGGCGGGGTCGCCTGTGAAGCCTGCGAACTGCGCGGGGTTCGCAAGCCCGGTCGTGCCGGCTGCGGTGGCCGCTACGAGCCGGCCGCCGGCGACGCTGTAGGCGGTGACATCGGCGTGGCTGGCGCCGGCCAGCGGGGCGGCCTGGTCCAGCACCGCGCGCGCGCGGGCGACGACGGCGGCGCCGCGGGCGGGGTTGTAGGTGCCGCCGCGCGCCAGCTCCCCGGTTTCGGGCAGCGCATCGGTGCCATACAGCGCGTCGTAGAGGCTGCCCCAGCGCGCATTGCCGGCGTTCAGCGCATAGCGCGCATTGTTCACCGGCACGACAAGCTGCGGGCCGGCGATGCGGGCGATCTCGTTGTCAACCGGCGCGGTGGTGACGGTGAACGGCGCCGGCGGCGGCAGCAGATAGCCGATGTCGCGCAGGAACTGCATGTAGGCGGCGCCATCGACGGGGCGCGCCGGATGGGCGCGATGCCAGGCGTCGATTTGCCCCTGCAGCGTGTCGCGGTGGGCCAGCAGAGCGGCGTTGCGCGGCGCGAAGGCGGCGAGAATGGCCTCCAGCCCGGACCAGAAACGCTCCGCCGCGATGCCGGTGCCGGGCAGCGCCTCGGCCTCGACGAAGGCGCGCAGCGCGGGGTCCACCTGGAGCCCGCCAATCCCGTCGTCACGCATCGCTGATCCCCCGCTCCGATTTGGCGGGTTGCTTTGCCGTGGCCGGGGGTGTCTGTCGAGAGCTATTATCGATCAGTGTGGATTACTCATTCATCCATGAGCGCGGCTTATGAACGCCCCGCCTTCCAGGCGGCATAGGCGGCGCGGGTCGCCTCGTTGGGCGGGTAGGTGCCGGGCAGGGTGGCGCCCTGCTGGATGCGGGTGAGCAGGAACGCCTCCATCTCCTCCTGGGCCGCCCCTTCAACGGCGATCTCGTCGGCGAGGTGGGCGGGCACCACCACCACCCCGTCGGCGTCGCCCACGATCATATCGCCGGGATAGACCGCAACGCCCCCGCAGGCGATCGGCACGTTGATATCGACGGCATGGTGCTGCACCAGGTTGAGCGGCGCGGAGGGGCCGGAGCAGAACACCGGCATGGCCATGGCGGCGATGCTGGCACTGTCGCGCAGGCCGCCATCGGAGACCAGGCCGGCGGCGCCGCGCACCATCAGCCTGGTCGCCAGGATTTCGCCGGCCGAGGCGACGCGCGGATCGCCCCGGCAATCGATCACCATGACGTGCCCGGCCGGCGCGTTCTCCACCGCCTTGCGCTGCGGATGCTCCGGATTGGCGAAGCCCTCGACCCGGTCGATATCCTCGCGGGCGGGGATGTTGCGCAGGGTGTAGGCGGGGCCGACGAGATTTTCCGCAAGCCCGCCGAGCGGACGGACGCCCTGCATGAAGACGTTGCGCAGGCCGCGCTTGAAGAGCTGCGTCGTCAGGGTCGCGGTGCTGACGCGCTTGAGCAGCGCGACGGTGGTGGCGTTCATCGGCGTGTCCTCCGGGCGGCGCGGCTGGGGTCGGCGCCACCGTTCATCGGTACCAGAATGCCCGGCGGAGGCAAGGTGCGCGCACCCGTCAGGTCGAGGCGCGGGCGATGATGCGGGCGGGCATCAGGATGCGCGGCGGGGCCGGGCGGCCGGCGATGCGCGCGAGCAGATGCTCCGCCGCCATGCGCCCCATGGCGGCGCCATCGATGCTGACGGTGGTGAATGGCAGTTCGCTGGCGCGGCTGATTTCAAAATCGCCGAAGCCGCACACCGCCAGCTGCGCCGGCACGGCGATGCCGCGGGCGCGGGCTTCGACGATGGCGCCGTAGGCGACCAGGTCCGAACTGCCGAACAGGGCGGTGCGGCGTGTGAGCAGGGGGGCGATGTCGCGCAGGGCGGCGCGGCCATCCTCGATGCCGCTCGGCGCCGGCAGGGTGCGCTCGGCCACCAGCGTGCCGCCATGGCGGGCGAGGCGGGCCACGAAGCCGGCGCGGCGCGCGCTGGCGCGCGGATCGCTGGCGGCCAGCACGGCGAAATGGGTGTGGCCGGCGGCGGCGAAGAAATCCGCCACCGCGGCACCGAGCTCGGCATGATCGAAGCCGACCAGCATGTCGGTGGGGGTTTCCGTGGCGTCCCAGATTTCCACCACCGGCACGCCGGCATCGCGCAACAGGCGGCGCACCGCCGGCGAGTGGGCGGCCCCGGTGAGCAGCAGCCCATCCGGCCGGCGCGACAGCACAGCGCGGATCAGCCCGTCCTCGCTGCCCTCCTCGTAGCCCGAGAGGGCGAGCATGACGTGGTAGCCCGATTGCGCCAGCGTGTCGGTGAAGGGCTGCACCGGGGCGTAGAACATCGGGCTGGCGATGGTCGGGACGATGGCGGCGATCATCCGGCTGCGCCGGCTGGACAGGCCGCCGGCGATCAGATTGGGCACGTAGCCGAGCCGCTCGATGGCCGCGCGGACCCGGGCGGCGGTTTCCTCGGAGACCCGCTCGGGCGTGTTCAGAACGCGCGAGACCGTCATCGGCGCCACGCCGGCGGCGGCGGCGACATCGGTGATCTTGACGGTGGCCCCATGGGTGCGGGTGCGGCTGGACAAACGACGGGGCCTCCCTGGCGCGGCAAGTTGGTGGCCCCCGGGCAGAGGCGGTTCAGAATGCGCTCGACGCCGCCCCATCGGCAACCGCGGATTGCTGCGGCGGTGGATGCCCGGGCGGGGAGGTGGTAGGACGGGGCCTCGCAACGACCGGACGGACCGACCATGAGCGCCATCGCCGAAATCATCGCCCGCGAAATCCTCGACAGCCGCGGCAACCCGACGGTCGAGGCCGATGTGATCCTGGAAAGCGGCGCCACCGGGCGGGTCGCGGTG
>JAGXAV010000244.1 GCA_018971455.1 Rhodospirillales bacterium | reverse complement strand
CACGCCGATCTGCTCACCGTGGAGCGCGAATGGGACCCCAAGCGCCGCCGCCGGCGCGGCGAGATCGTGGTCGATGACGTGCGGCGCATCGCCGAGTTCCTGCGCCTGACCCCGGCCGAGGGTGGCTGGCGGGTGGTGGTGATCGATGGCGCGGAGGACCTCAACCGCAACGCCGCCAACGCCTTGCTCAAGGTGCTGGAGGAGCCGCCGCCGCGCGCCGTGCTGCTGCTGGTCTGCGCGGCACCGGGCCGGCTGCTGCCGACCATCCGCAGCCGCTGCCGCCGCCTCGGCCTCGCGCCGCTGGACGCGCCGGCGATGGACGAGGCGCTCGCCGCCCTGCTGCCCGAGACACCGCCGGCGGACCGCGCGCGCCTCGCGGCGCTGGTTGAGGGCTCGCCTGGCCGGGCCCTGCAGCTCGCCGCCAGCGACGGCGTCGCCTATGCCGAGCTGGTGGCCGAGGTGATGGGGGCGCCGGACGGCGTGGGCGTGCTGCGCGCCCACGCGCTCGCCGACACGCTGGGCCGGCAGGAGGATGGTTTCGCGATCTTCCTCGACCTGCTGCGCGGCGCGCTGGCGGCATCCGTGCGGGCCGCAGCCCGCGGCCGCCCGCCCGCGCCGCTGATCGCCCGCCGCCCGCTCGATGCCTGGGTGGACATCTGGCACGCGCTGGGCGCCTTGCTGGACGAGACCGAGAACCTGTATCTGGACAAGCGGCACGCTTTGGTCGCTGGGCTTGGCCTTCTGGCCTCGCCGCCGTCGCGGCCGATGAGAGAGACATGAAACCAACTTATTACATCACGACTCCGATTTTCTACGTGAACGGCGCGCCCCATATCGGCCACGCCTACACGACCATTGCGTGCGACGTGCTGGCGCGCTGGAAGCGCCTCGACGGATTCGACGTCTTCTTCCTCACCGGCACGGACGAGCATGGCCAGAAGGTCGAGAAGGCCGCTGCCGACGCCGCGGTGCCGCCGCAGGAATTCACCGACCGCATCAGCACGACCTTCCGCGACATGGGCCGCCGCCTGGGCATCGCCAGCGACGATTTCATCCGCACCACCGAGGCGCGGCACAAGCGCGCCTGCGCCGAGCTGTGGCGCCGGCTGGAAGCGGCCGGCCATATCTATCTCGGCAGCTACGATGGCTGGTACGCGGTGCGCGACGAGGCGTTCTACGATGAGGGCGAGCTGGTCACCGCCGCCGATGGCCGCAAGCTCGCGCCCACCGGTGCGCCGGTGGAATGGGTGCGCGAGCCGAGCTATTTCTTCCGCCTCTCCGCCATGCAGGAGCGCCTGCTGGCGCATTACGAGGCCAATCCGGACTTCATCGGCCCGGCGAGCCGCCGCAACGAGGTGATCAGCTTCGTGCGGGGCGGGCTGCGCGACCTCTCGGTGAGTCGCACCAGCTTCCGCTGGGGCATTCCGGTGCCGGGCGACGAGGCGCATGTGATGTATGTCTGGCTCGACGCCCTGGCCAACTACATCACGGCGGCCGGCTTTCCGGATGAGAATGCCGCAAAATGGCGCTACTGGCCGGCGGACCTGCACGTGGTGGGCAAGGACATCCTGCGTTTTCACGCCGTCTACTGGCCCGCCTTCCTGCTGGCGGCCGGCATCGAATTGCCGAAGCGCATCTACGCCCATGGCTGGTGGACGGCCGGCGGCGAAAAGATGAGCAAGTCGATCGGCAACGTCATGGATCCCGAGGATCTGGTGGCGACCTACGGGCTCGACCCGCTGCGTTTCTTCCTGCTGCGCGAGGTGCCCTTCGGCAATGACGGCGATTTCAGCCGCCGTGCCCTGGTTGCGCGGCTGAACACAGAGCTTGCCAACGATCTCGGCAATCTCGCCCAGCGCAGCCTCAGCCTGATCGCCCGCAACTGCGAGGGCCGCATGCCGGCCGCCGGCGCGCGGACCGAGGACGACACGGCGATGCTGGCCGCGGCCGAGGCCCTGCCGGGGCTGCTGCGGGCGCATCTCGACCGGCAGACCTTCGGCGAGGCGCTGGAGGAGGTGTGGCGGGTGATCCGCGCCGCCAATTCCTACATCGACCGCCAAGCGCCCTGGGCGCTGCGCAAGACTGATCCGGCCCGGATGGCCGACGTGCTGCGGGTGCTGGCCGATCTGCTGCGCTGGGTGGCCGCCGTGCTCCAGCCCTTCATGCCCGACAGCATGGCGCGCCTGCTCGATCAGCTTGGTGTCGCCCCGGAGCTGCGCAACCTGGCCGACCTCGCGGCCCCGGTTCCGGCCGGGACCAGCCTGCCGGCGCCGGCGGGAATTTTCCCGCGCCACGTTGAAGACGCAGTCTGACCCGCTGATGTTGATCGATTCTCACTGCCATCTCGATTATTACGGGCCGGACGAGATCGGCACCATCCTGGCGCATGCCGCGGCCGCCGGCGTGGGCGAGATGGTGACCATCGGCACGCGCCTGACCCAGTCCGGCGTGGTGCGCGCCATCGCCGAGGCGCACGCGAATGTCTGGTGCACCGTCGGCATCCACCCGCACAACGCGGCCGAGCACGAGGTGCCGAGCCCGGAGGCGATCACCGCGGAGGCGACGCACCCCAAGGTGATCGGCATCGGCGAGTGCGGGCTCGATTACTTCTACGACAAGGCGCCGCGCGAAGCGCAGCAGCGCAATTTCCGCGCCCATATCCGCGCCGCCCGGCTGGCCGGGCTGCCGCTGGCCATCCATGCGCGCGACGCCGATGCCGACATCGCCGATATCCTGCAGGATGAATGGAATGCAGGGGGAGAGTTCAAGTTTCTCCTGCATTGCTTCAGCTCCGGGCGCGGCCTGGCGGAAGCGGCGTTGCGGCTGGGCGGCTATGTCAGCTTCTCCGGCATCCTGACCTTCCCGAAATCCACGGATATCAGGGCGATCGCCGCCGATATCCCGCTCGACCGCCTGCTGGTCGAAACCGACGCGCCCTATCTCGCCCCGGTCCCGCACCGGGGCAAGCGAAATGAACCGGCGTGGGTGGCCCACACCGCCGCCGTGCTGGCCGGGCTGCGCGGCATGACGCCCGAGGAGATGGCGGCGCTGACGACCAGCAATTTCAGGCGCTTGTTCGCCAAGGCTGCCTGATGCGCGTGACCCTGCTCGGCACCGGCGGGTCGGCCGGCGTGCCGATGATCGGCGGACCCGACGGGCGCGGCGATTGGGGGGCCTGCGACCCGGACGAGCCGCGCAACCGGCGCACCCGGACAAGCATTGCCGTGGAAGCCGGGCAGGGGGCTCTGCTGGTCGACACGCCGCCCGATCTGCGCGCGCAGCTGATCAATTGCGGAATCAGTCGTATCGAGGCGATCCTTTATACGCACGCTCATGCCGACCACATCACCGGCATCGATGACGTGCGGATCCTCAACCGCATCATCGACCGTCCGCTCGACGCCTTTGCCACCGAATGGACTCTGACCGAGCTGAAACGGCGTTTCGATTACGTCTTCAAACCCGTCGATCATGTGGGATTTTTCCGACCCGTTCTGGTGCCGCGCCCGATTGCGCCGGGCCAGACACTGACCATCGCCGGCATGGAGGTGCAGCTCTTCGACCAGGATCACGGCTTCTCCCGCACGCTCGGCCTACGCATCGACGGCTTCGGCTATTCGACGGACGCGGTCGATCTGGACGACGCGGCTTTTGCCACGCTGCGCGGGGTGGACACCTGGGTCGTCGGCTGCTTTCAGCGCGAGCCGCACCGCACCCATGCCTGGCTCGATCGCGTGCTCGGCTGGGTTGAACGGCTGAGGCCGCGGCGCACGGTGCTGACCCATATGGGAACGGACATGGACTGGTCCTGGCTCATCGGCCAGCTTCCACCCGGGATAGAACCCGGCCACGACGGCCAGTTGCTAACCCTGGACTAACCCCAAACCAGCCCGCCGAAACAGCAAATATTATGGAACATAACAACCGCGCAGCGGCGTTATTTCCATAATATATCTTCTGCGACTTTAGAGTGTCTGGCTGCGGGCTCGCCCCTCCAGGCCCCTGGCCGGCCTAGGCCGCCGGCAACCTGCGGAAAATCAGCGAGAAATTATTGGCCGGCATGGGCTCGACCACGGGCGGCGCAAACCCCGCGCCCTCCGCCAGCGCCGCCACCGCCTCGATATCGCGCACGCCCCAGGCCGGGTCGCGCAGACGCAGATCGGCGTCGAACACCGCGTTGCTGGCCGCCGTATGCGCGCCGCCACGGCGATACGGGCCGTAGAGATAGAGCACGCCGCCGGGCGACAGCATGCGGCCCGCGGTGCGGACCAGCCCGATCGCGGCGTCCCATGGCGCGATATGGATCATGTTGATGCACAG